>CAZKRH010000082.1:0-2342 GCA_964555115.1 uncultured Nitrospiraceae bacterium
AGTGCTGTTGGTGCTATTACCCCTCGTCATGACCATGGTCCTCACCGTGGCGGCTTCTCGTCTCTTGGATGTCCCCCTGAATCTTGCCAACGTCGTCGCGCTCCCGTTAGTGTTGGGGCTGGGTATTGCGTTCGGGATCTACCTGGTCCTGCGAAAACGTGAAGGGTCTTCGATGGCTCAGGTCCTAAACAGTAGTACCTCCAAAGCCGTGCTGTTTAGCGCATTGACAACCATGGCTTCCTTTGGGGCGTTGGGATTTTCTCGCCATCAAGGCCTGGCGAGCTTGGGTATGTTGTTGGCGTTGACATTAAGCTTGGCGCTAATTTGTGCTTTGGTTGTTCTGCCGGCTTTGATTGGAGAGTTGGAGGCTAGAGGTTGGTGGAAGGATACCTGAGCCGAGGCTTTTTAAACAGTGGGATAAGGAATGAGAAAAAGGTGGTTAGCGGATTGACACCGTCCGCGATGGAGTATCGGAGAGGTCGGTGCTATTGGCCTGTGGATCAATTTCTTGGTTTTTTAGGTCCGGTTCGTCTTCGATCTGGAAAGGGTCAGCTTCTTCAAGGTCAAGTTCCACAAATGATTCATCAAGGAATAGATCCTCATCGTCGATCGGCGGGTCTCCGTCGTAAATTAGGAAATTACGGTGTTGTATGTAGGCTTCACGAGTGAAGAGATAGGGCTCGACGGCCAGTTCATTTCTGATTTTAATGGCCTGATCAAAACGGGATCGTTTGTCAACAAAGCCTAAGATCGCGACTGGGGCGACAACAGGACTGCTGACATAGAACAGGATGTTTGTGACGGCACTGACGCCGATATCTGGGACATCTCGTGCGGTTGTTGGCCCAAGAAATGGGAGGACTAAATAGGATCCCTGCCCCATGCCCCACACGGCGAGAGTTTGCCCAAAGTCTTCGTCGTGCCTTTTGAGGCCAAGCGGGGTTGCCACGTCAAATAATCCCAAGGCGCCAAATGTACTGTTGATGAGGAATCGGCCTGAGTCGGCGAGTCCCTGTTCACCCTTGCCTTGCAAAAAGTCGTTCAACACCACACTCAGGTACGTCAGATTATCGAAGAAGTTGGAGACGGTTGAACGGAGGGGTTCAGGGGTAAAGTCAATATACACTTGGGACACCGGTCCCCCCACATATTGATCCAGAAGGTCGTTGGCCTGATAGACAGGTCGATTGATGGCTTCAAACGGGTCATCCTGAGAGTCTGCAGCCAAGGTTGTATTGGGGAATACTGTTACTATTCCGATAACAGCAAGAACCAGCAGCCAATTGGGTAATGAGTGAGAATCGTTTGACATATCTTTTATGAAAGACCAGGAAAGACGCACATTATTTTTCGTTTGTGAGGTTATCCTATCAACAAATGACGTTATAGTCCATTCGCACTTTCTTGGATCTGGGCACGTAATTTTTCTATGAGGGTAGGGTAGCCGTTCTTTTTCAAAATGCTTCCATATTCGGTTCGTTTGAGAGCTAAATCACTCACGCCATTCACCATGATATTGATGATTTTCCATTGATCCTGAACTTGGTGGAGGATGTAGTTAAATCGTATTTCCTCACCATCGGCTTTGACGAATCGACTTTGGACAAGCTTGCGATTCCGTTTCAGAGATTTTTCGGAAATCAGTGAAAACTGTTCGCCGGAGTAGCTATTGAATCGGCCAGCATACATGGAGTGACTCAGTTCCTGAAAGGTGCTGGTAAAACCTGCCTGTTGCTCTTTGGTCAATTTCTTCCAATGTCTTCCCATCGCAATGCGTGCAATCACAGGAAGGTCATGAGTAAGCTCAATGACAGGGGTGATAATTTTATAGCGACCCTGGTATCCCAACGTGTCCCCTTCTTTCATGATTTTCAATATGGTCTCCTGAAGGTGCGTGATACAGTCACTGGCTTTTCCAGCGAACGCCTCCTGGCTGGGTAAGCAGAAGAGACAGACAAAGAGAACAGCAAACATGCGTGGGGAAAATATAAAAGCCATATCGGGTTCATTATACCAAAACTCAAAGGTTGTACAATTGGGACTGTCAGAGAATTGCATCGTGATCATGATGTGCCAAATTTGTATCGGCGGAAATAGGGTTTAAGGTAAGGGCTCGCGCAAAAATACCTTCGCATGTTTGGGTGCTGAGACGCCTGTCTGGCGAGGCGCGAGGACTGCACATACTCCTCGTATGGAAAGGACGAGCCACGCTGCCAGACGGGATGGATCGACGCCCAAACGGGGGAAGGTATTCTTGTGCGGACTTTTGTGATCCAACTGCTGTTTCTAGGATAATGGCTTCTGATTCAGGGTTGACGAAACTGTCAAAATAGACCACCTGG
>CAZKRH010000083.1:0-6980 GCA_964555115.1 uncultured Nitrospiraceae bacterium
ACAGGCAAATGGATCTGTGTTGGCCTCCTATGGAGATACTGTCGTCTTAGCCACAGCTGTCGCGTCAACAAACTTCAAGCCAGATGCGGACTTTCTCCCTCTTACCGTGAATTATCAGGAAAAGGCCTATTCCGCAGGAAAGATTCCTGGTGGATTTTTTAAACGGGAAGGGGCGCCATCTGAAAAAGAAGTGCTCACCAGTCGGTTGATTGATCGCCCCATTCGTCCCCTCATGCCTAAAGGGTTTTTTTATGAAACCCAGGTGATTGTCCAGGTGCTGTCTGTCGATCAAACTATGACATCGGATACGGTGGGAATCACCGCGGCTTCCGCGGCTTTGGCTATTTCCAATATTCCCTTTCATGGTCCCTTGGCAGGAATACGGATTGGTCGAATCGATGGGGCCTTGGTAGTGAATCCCGATCTGGAGGCCCTAGCCAGTAGTGAGTTAGATTTGGTGGTGGCAGGGACCGGGGAAGCGATCATGATGGTGGAATCTGGTGCGAGTGGGTTATCTGAAACCACCATGCTCGAAGCCTTGGAATTGGCCCATTCTGAAATCAAAAAAATTGTAAGCAAAGTATCAGAATTACAAGCCTTGGTTGCTCCAGAGAAACGGACGGTTCCCGTTGCTCCAGTGGATCCAGATTTGGAACAGCAAGTTCGTCAGATGGCTGCCAATTCGATCAGAGAAGCTATCGTGATCCCCGATAAAAATGAAAGGCAACAACGCTTGGATGCCATTTGTGCCGAAGCGGTTGAGTCGTTAGGTGGGGAAGAAGGAGAAAAAGCCCGTCAAATTAAAGGCCTCTATCATGATTTAGAATATAGTGAAGTTCGGGAAATGATCCTGGAAACGCACGTGCGTGCCGATGGGCGAGGACCAGCGGATATTCGCCCCATTACCTGTGAAACAGGCCTGCTGCCTCGCACACATGGATCTGCGTTATTTACTCGAGGAGAAACCCAAGCTCTTGCGGTGGTGACCTTGGGTACTTCCGATGATGAACAACGCATTGATGCTTTGGAAGGTGAATATTTCAGGAATTTCATGCTGCATTATAATTTCCCTCCGTTTTGTGTGGGGGAGGCTCGAATGTTGCGGGGCCCTGGTCGACGTGAGATCGGTCATGGGAAATTAGCAGAACGAGCCTTAAAGTCGATCATGCCGGGGAAAGATAAATTTCCATATACCATCAGGCTGGTGTCGGATATTTTAGAATCGAATGGGTCATCCTCTATGGCGACAGTATGTGGCGGATCCCTCGCTTTAATGGATGCGGGCGTGCCGATTGTGGAACCCGTTGCCGGGATTGCCATGGGCTTAATCAAAGAACAAGACCGGGTCATGATTCTTTCGGATATCTTGGGCTTAGAGGATCATTTAGGGGACATGGATTTCAAAGTCACTGGAACCGAGAATGGCATTACGGCGTTACAAATGGACATCAAAATTTCAGGAATTACCACTGATTTGATGAAGCAAGCCTTGGAGCAAGCGAAGCAGGGGCGCCTCCATATTTTAGGGAAAATGAAAGAGGCGTTAGCGACTCCTCGAGAAAACTTAGCACCGTATGCTCCACGGATTCATACCATACAGATCAAGCAAGACAAGATCCGTGATATCATTGGACCAGGGGGAAAAGTGATCCGCGGGATTATTGCGGAATGTGGTGTGAAGATGAATGTCGAGGATACGGGTATCGTCACCATTGCTTCATCAGATGAGGCGTCAGCCCAAAAAGCCATCGATATGGTGAATCGATTGACCGAAGAGGTCGAGGTTGGAAAAATCTATCTCGGGACGGTGCGGAAAATTATGGATTTCGGGGCCTTTGTGGAGATTTTGCCTAATATGGATGGCCTCGTCCATATTTCTCAACTTGCCCATCATCGCGTGCAGTCGGTCTCAGATGAGGTCACGGAAGGCGAACAGTTGCTCGTGAAAGTTTTAGAAATTGATAGGCAGGGGAAAATCCGCTTGAGTCGAAAAGAAGCCTTGGCGGAATCAGAAGGAACACCTCCCAAAGAGGCCCCTGTTTCCTAAAGATTACGACTGTGACTAGAAAAATTCTTTTAGATAATGGCGTGCGGGTTGTCATGGAAAAAATGCCTGCACTGAAATCCGTGGCTATTGGCGTATGGATTAATGTCGGGGCTCGTGATGAAGGGGTCGGGCAGGAGGGAATTTCCCACTTTTTAGAACACATGATGTTCAAGGGGACCCGTCGAAGGTCTGCCACCCAAATTTCCCATGAAATCGATACCCTGGGTGGAGAAATGAATGCCTTTACCACCCATGAGTCGACTACCTTTTATGTGAAGGTGATTGATCAACAAATCAACCAGGCGGTTGATTTATTAGCGGATCTCTTCCACCATTCTCGGTTTACCCCCAGAGATATTGAAAAAGAAAAACAAATTGTGTTGGAAGAAATTCGAACCGTCAAAGACGATCCTGAAGACTATGTACAGGAATTACATGCGAAAGATGTCTTGAGGACCCATCCCTTAGGACGATCCATTTTAGGGAAGCCAATCACGATGGGAGGGATCAGTCGTCGAGATCTTATGCGGTATATTGAGGAACAATATCATCCTGAAAAAGTTGTGGTGTCTGTCGCCGGAAACTTTAATCCGAAGGAATTAATTGCCCAACTCAATACTTCATTTGGTCGATGGCGAGGGAAGTGTCCTTTAGGAGATTCTGGTGGTGTTCATCGTCGTCCACCCAAAATTCACGGTGGGGTCTTCGTTCATCACAAACGGTTAGAGCAGGTGCATTTATGCCTGGGGTTTAAAGGGATCCCTTTAGGGCATCCTGAACGGTATGCCGCCAATACCTTGAATGCAATTTTAGGGGGAGGAGTGAGTTCCCGTTTATTCCAAGAAGTCCGAGAAAAGCGTGGATTGGCCTATACCACCTATTCGCATTTGTCCAGTTATTCAGATGGGGGCATGTTAACCGTGTATGCCGCCACCGGTTCGGCTGAGGCGAGGTCTGTGGTCAAAGTGATTCGAACCGAAATTAATAAGCTTCGCAAAAAAGGAGTGGCTCCTCAGGAGCTGGAACGCACCAAAACCCAAATGAAGGGAACCCTTATGCTGGGCTTAGAGAGTACCTACGGGCGGATGAATAAGCTGGCCAAGGACGAAATGTGTCAGGGACGCTCAGTATCCCTCGAAGAAATGTTATCGGAAATTGATAAAGTATCGGTCAAAGAAATTCATAGATTGAGTCAAGAGCTCTTAGATGTGGAATCTATGGCTATTACGGCATTAGGGCCCATTCCTAAAGGCCATTTGCTGAATTAAGGCCAAAATTTGGGGAGAATTAGGCTCTTGACAACCCCTGTATGGATAAGTAGCATGGACAATCTTAAAGGGACTCTACGAATCTGGAATTTTGAAAAATTTGTTAAGCCCTCACCGACAGAATGAAAGGAGGTAAATGGCAGTATCCTTCGTTTGAAAATCTGTCGATGATTTGTTTGACACAAGAAGGTATCTGACACAAGAATTGGTTAATCGTATTACTATTAGGTGTTATCTTCATTATCTCATTCTAAGTGAAGGAGGGGAAGAGATGAGGAAATCATTTCTCTTCGGTAGTTTAGCCGGTTTGTTTTTCGTGAGTGTGATGACCTTTGGATTGTTTGGTTCTGCAGATGCTCAAAAGGGTCCTGCTGCCAATAACCCCAAATCTAGAGGCAATAATTCCGTGACCAGCCAAGGTAATCTGTCGATGGGTTCTAAACCCTTTTCCAGTTTACAAGGTCGTGTCTTTGCTGCATGGGCAGACAATCCTGATGGGGAAATTTCCTTTGGTATTCAATATTGGAATACCTCAGAGCCAGCAGAAACTGGTGATCCTTTAGGAAGAGCGTCTGATGATAGAGACGTGAGAATCCCTGACCCGTTAACGGTGTGTTGTTCATGGGGTTTTGTAGGTGGTGAGGAAAATAACTCGTCCTATGCGGGTTGGTATACCCCACAAACCACTGTGCGTTTGGCTGTGAAAGATAAATCCTTGATGAAGTCACTCATGAAAGCTTCTCAGGAATTAATAGCCGTAGAAGTTCAAGTAGATGGACGAACCATTACAAGCTTCCGAAAGCTTTAATCGTGACAAACTGTATTTATTTCGCTGCCGACCATACAATATTATTTTAAAGCAGCTTGAAAAAGTAAAAGAATTAAAATTGTTTCAGTCTTCATCTCTTCAAAGAGGAGGAATTTATAATGAGAATTCGCAAATCAGGATTGGTAGCTTTAGCTGCCATTGCCTTGGTGGTGGGACTGGCTTCCAGTGCCTTCGCAATTGAAGCATTCCAAGAGCGTTTTGAATGGGGTGATTTGAGCCAACCAACCACCCTGCACGCTCGTGTAGCCGTTGTGGATCCTTATGACAATGCGGCTTGGATTAATGTCGCCGTGTTCGGAGGAAATGCCGAGAGTGGTTACTACTGGCAAAAGTATTTCCCCGGGAAGAACCTCAAAGTGTATGCGGCTAATGCTGGCATCATGAAACAGTTGACGGCACTTGGGAAAGGTTCTTCAAGCCAAGCAGCGAGTGGAAATACGAAACCTTCAAAGTATACCTTGGTTGAAATTGTGGTTCAGGAAACCGAACAAAACCACCGCGTGGTCTCTTCAGTGAAAGAAATTGCTGAAGTAGCTGGAACTCCAGGAAAACCACGAAGCATTCACAGCCTTCGTTCCAAGTCGCAAGCGGATGAGATTGCCGACCAGAGTTGGCCAAAAAATCGTAGAATGAAGTATGATGTGTATATCCCTGACAAGCACGGCATTTCAGGGGTGGTCCCAAATTCTGATCAAAGTTAATCTGATCAAAATTTAGTCGTATCGTGTTGAGAAAAGCGGAGTCCTGAATAACCCAGGGCTCCGCTTTTTTATTGGGATTGGTCTAAACGGCTTTGAATATCAGCCAAGCGATTTAAGGCTTCCAATGGACTCATGGAAAAGAGGTCCATTTGTTTGACTTCATCGATAATGGGGTGGGGTGGAGGCAGTGTGGGGTCAATGGAGGCCTCCTTGGTGGGGTTCATCCCTACTTGAACCCTTTCATGGGAATCAGAACGTTCTAATTGCTGGAGGACCTCTTGAGCTCGATTAATGATGGCTTGTGGAAGACCAGCTAATGTGGCCACATGAATTCCGTAACTACGATCAGCTTTTCCGGGAATAATTTTTCTAAGAAAAATAACCTTTTCCCGTTCTTCTTTAACGGACACTGTAAAATTTTTTATCCCTTCTCGAAAGTCCTCTAGAGCCGACATCTCGTGATAATGAGTGGCAAAAAGGGTTCGAGCTCCTAAAAGATTTTTATCTTGTATAAATTCTGCAATGGCCCAGGCGATACTCAGTCCATCATAGGTACTGGTTCCTCTCCCAATTTCGTCTAAAAGAATCAGGCTTTTTGGAGTAGCGGCTTCCAAAATGTTGGAGGTCTCGGTCATTTCCACCATGAAGGTGCTTTGCCCGGCTACCAAATTATCTGAAGCTCCCACCCTTGTAAAAATTCGATCTACGACACCAATAAGGGCTTTAGAGGCTGGAATAAAACTTCCCAGATGGGCCATGAGAACAATAAGAGCCGTTTGGCGAAGATAAGTGCTTTTCCCAGCCATATTGGGACCGGTAATAATGAGGAGACGGTGGGAGTCTAAATCCAGAATGGTGTCATTGGGAATAAATCCACCAGAAAGATGCATGTGTTCAATAACTGGATGTCTCCCATCTGATATAAGAATTTTTCCACCTTGATGAATGTCTGGGCAGATATATCGATTTCGAGAGGCCACCTCGGCAAGAGAACACAGGACATCTAAGTGAGCCAATTGCTTGGAAATGGCTTGAATTCTGGGAATAAAGGCCGAAATATTTGTTCGAATTCTAGAAAAGATGTCCTGCTCAAGTGACAGAAGTTGAGAAGAGGCATGGCTAACCTGGCCTTCCAACGATTTCAGTTCCACAGTGGTAAATCGTTCTGCATTGGCCAGGGTTTGTTTGCGGATAAAGTAGGTTGGAACTCGGGAGAGGTTGGATTTGGTGATTTCGATGTAATACCCAAAAACCGAATTATATTTTATTTTGAGGGAATCAATACCGGTTTGTTGTTTTTCCCGGATTTCCAAATCTGCAATCCATTGTTTTCCTTCGGTGGCCGTCTGCCGAACGGCATCAAGCTCTGCATTAAATCCTTCTTTGATAATCCCACCATCCCGAACAAGAGCAGGTGCGGTCGGAAGAATGGCTTGGTCGATGAGTTGTGAAACTTCATCGAGATTGTCCCATCGAGGACTCATATTCCCAAGAATGGGGGATTGGGTCTCCTGGAGAAGGGAATGAAGGAATGGAAGTGTGTGAAGTGACTGCTGTAAGGCTAGGAGTTCTCGTGGATTGGCGGTGCCTAGTCCGATTCGACTACTCAGCCGCTCTAAATCCTGAATGGTCTTGAGACTTTCCCGAATGCCAATTCGCAATTTCAAATGGTGTGTGAGTTCAGCAACGGATTGTTGCCGATTTTGAATGTCTTGAATGTTCAGAAGGGGACGAACAATCCATTGACGAAGAAGACGGCTTCCCATTGAAGTGAGAGTATGATCCAACACTTTCAATAAGGTGAGGCCTTGGGAGTCGTGTGCCAAAGATCTCACTAATTCCAAGTTTCTGATAGTCATGCTATCCAGCTGCATTTCCTGTTCAGGTTGTCGAATCGTGGGGTATTGAATATGTTGATGGTCTAGGGTGGGTTGTGTTTCCCGAACATACCCTAAGAGGGCTCCAGCAGCATGAATCCCCAAAGAAAGGTTGGAAAGTGGAGAATCGTGTAATTGGGAAAGGCGGCAATGGGTCAAAAGGGTTTGTGTAGAGAGCTGTGGCTCAAAGCAGGATCCATGGAGTGGGGCGATTCGAGGAATGGACAGGTCCTCAAGAAGGGGCAGGAGGAAGCCTGC
>CAZKRH010000084.1:0-4613 GCA_964555115.1 uncultured Nitrospiraceae bacterium
AACATTTGCCGGAATCCCGGAAGTTTCCTCGAACAACGGTTTTGTCTGAACCGGCCTCATTAGCCCCTCATACAAAAGTCCTGGCCACCAAGCACCGACGGCATCACTATACTCCGGTCTGGATTGTGTTGGTCTTGTTGCTGCCTTGTATTGCTTTGACGGTGTATTACGCTCGGTATGGTCTCTCAGGACCTCTCCAGCCAGATTCCATTTTACCTAGCCGCAGTTATACGTTAGTGCTCTTTTTGGTGTACTTGGATGCCGTGGGGTTGGTGGCGTTAACGCTCTTACTCTCCCGAAATTTAATCAAGGCATTTTTCGAAAAACGGAACCGCCTGTTCGGATCAGGGTTCCGGTCGAAATTAGTGGCGGCGTTTATTGGGTTTGCGCTGATTCCGACAGTTCTTCTGGCACTGGTGGCGAGTGGGGTCATTAGTGAAGTGATTGACGTCTGGTTTAATGATCAGGTGATGAATGTGTTGCAAGATTCAAAAGATGTGGTGCATTTGTACCAGGAAGATCGAGAAGCGCTAGCGGCTGATACGGCACGGGTGATCAGCAAGGAAATATTTCGAGAGGATATTTTACTGCCGGAGTATCGGGAACTGCTGAAATCCATGATGGCCAGAATGCAGCAAGAATATCATTTGGCAGGGGTCGAAGTGTTTTCTCCAAGAATGGAAACGTTGGCTCGGATGATGGACCCGCAGTTGTCGGAAGCCGTACTGAGCCTCCCTGTTGGGCAGTTAGTGTTGCATGTGTTGGATACGGGAAAATCGTTGTCCTCGGCGCAAGAAGCTCCGGTGGGGAAATTGATTCGGGCAGCAGCCCCAATCAAGGGCAATGGAAGAGCGGAGCAGGTGCGTGGCGTGGTTGTGGTGTCGTCCTATGTTCCGGAATCCTTATTGCGGAAGATGGATGCTATTACCAAACAATTTGATGAATATCGTCAGATCAAATCCATGAAAAATCCCATTAAGGGAGGTGCGTATCTCTTTGTTGCGGTCGTCACCATGCTCATATTATTTGGAGCGACCTGGTTTGGGTTTTATGTGGCACGAGGGATTACCGTGCCGATTCAACGCTTGGCCGAGGGGACCGAGGCTATTGCCCAAGGCAATCTGGATATTACCATTGCTGTGAAGGCGACGGATGAAATCGGAACGTTGGTGCAATCCTTTAACCGGATGACCACCGATTTGCGTACCAGTAAAGCTCGTTTGGAAGAAGCGAATCTGTCGCTTCTCCAGTCGAATGTGGAAATTGAGCAACGGCGGGCGTATACCGAAGCCGTCGTGGAAACGATTGCGGCCGGAGTCTTGTCTATTGATATGGCGGGATTGGTCACAAGGTTTAATCCATCGGCCGAGCGTATTCTTGGGGTTAAAAGTGAAGAATTGCGCGAACGTCCGATCTATGAGGCTTTTAAAAAATTTAGTTTGCATTTATTCCAAAAAGCCTATGACCAAATGTTGGTTGAACAAACGGAGAGTTTATCGATGGAAGGGCAGGTGGAGACGCCGAATGGACGACTCTTGACCTTAGGCCTCAATATTTCCAGAATGCAAAATGAGGCCGGCCAAGCTTTAGGGTTTGTGTTTGTGTTTGAAGATCGAACGGAGTTTATTAAGGCTCAAAAAACAGCCGCATGGCAAGAAGTGGCACAACGCATTGCCCATGAAATTAAAAACCCGTTGACGCCCATTCAATTATCGGCGCAACGGTTGCGAAAAAAGTTTTTTGAAAAATCGGCGGGTTTCGAAAAAATCTTTGATCAAGCGACGAGTATAATTATTAGCGAAGTGAGCAGCTTGAAAGTCATGGTTGATGAGTTTTCAAAGTATGCCCGTATGCCCTTGCCGAAAATGTCACAGCAGTCGCTTCATGACATTATCCAGAAAGTCATTTCGCTCTATACGGGTGCGCATCGTGATGTTGAATTTGTCCTGCAACTCGATGAGGGATTACCTGATCTCAATTATGATCCCGAGCAGATGCGTCGAGTGTTCGTGAATTTATTTGATAATGCTATTCAGGCCATGAATGATCAAGGCCACATTTGGGTCACGACTGAGGCCGATTGGCGACGGCATCGGGTGGTGGTACGTGTGGCAGATGATGGAGTAGGCATTCAGGCGGAAGATCAAAAGAAGTTATTTGTGCCATATTTTTCCAAGAAACAAACGGGGACCGGGTTGGGATTGGCCATTGTGCATCGAATAATTTCCGATCACAATGGGACCATTCATGCAGAAAATAATCATCCACAAGGTGCGTTGTTTCGCTTTGACTTGCCCCTATGAGGTAAACGGTTGTACATGGCTGAACAGTTATTTGTCGTGGGTAGGTCGAATGACTGTGTTGTGATGAAATCATGGTCTTCACACCCTTGATGAAGGAGGTATTGTGGCGGAAACAATTTGTATCGTCGATGATGAACCAGCCATTTTAAATACGCTGAGTAGTATTCTTGAAGACGAAGGGTATCAGGTGATTGTCGCCAAAAGTGGGGTCGAGGGAATGAAGATCGTGCGAAGCGATTCTCCTGATCTGATCATCCTCGATATTTGGATGCCTGAAATGGATGGACTGGAGACCTTGAAACGTCTTCGTTCACAATTTCCCGGGATTCTCGTTGTCATGATGTCCGGGCATGGTTCGATTGAAACCGCAGTGGAAGCCACCAAGTTAGGGGCGTATGATAATCTTTTTGACACGTATCGACTCACGAGCATCATGGATGGCCAACGGATTGCCTTCAACACAGGTCACTTGAGCACCCTGGTTCGCTAAGCTGAGACCTAATGGGCCGGTTCCCGCATACAACTCCAAAATCCGTTGGCCCTTCAGGTTACCCAGCCATTCCCTAACCGTCTTGCCTAACAATTGAAAGACGTCCCAGTTGGCCTGCATAAATGATCGAAATCCAATTTTTAGCCGCAACCCTCCATAGTCTTCCCATAAATGATCCGCTCCTCTCACAATCGACTCCTGACTTCGGCGACGTTTCGAATCATGTTCTGAGGCATTCACGCGTTCATAGACCCACCCTTTGATGTTCGATATCTCAGAGCAAGCATTAAACAGACGCTCGATGTTTTCTTTGGCCATTGCTTGTCCACGAAATATCAGCAGACCCCGTTCTTCCTGTCGTGACCACCGGATTTCCACACTTTCTATATTCATACCTTCAATGACCAAAGAGCGAAGCCCTGACCGGACACCATCAATGACAGATCGAAAAACTTCATCAACCAAAAAACAGGCTTCAATGGGTAAAAGTCTTTGCGTTCCGGATTCAAAAAATCCCAGAAACATTCCATCCTCCGCCTGCCCGACTCCCATACGAAGCACTTGCCTATAACCATATGGCCTGGGAGAAGGGACCACGGGAGAAATCCTCACATCGGGAATCTTGCCAATACGCCGGAGGGCGTCTTCCAGAATCAACCGTTTTTGAAACAATTGCTCTTCGTATTGCACATGCTGCAACTGGCATCCGCCACATCGCCCAACCACCGGACAGATGGGAACAACACGGCTATCGGCTGGCTCTTGAATTTCGAGAATTTTCCCCTGAGTCACACCTTTTCGCCGACTAAGAATTTCCAGCTGAACGGTTTCACCAGGAATACCGCCAGCACATAACACCACTTGGCCATTCCAACGCGCCAGACTCAGTCCGCCAGCAACCAGTTTTTCAATCTGGAGAGGATAGGAAGATCCGAAGTGCAACGATTCAGACGAAGAGGAAATCCTGCTGGCCTTAATATTAAGGTCGGAGTTCAACATCAAGGAGCTTGATCTTTCGGTGCAAATGACTACGCTCGATTTTTAATTCATCCGCAGTCTTAGAGACATTCCAATTATTTTCTCTGAGCTTTTGTGAAATAATTCCCCGCTCAAAGGCATTTCGGGCTTCCCGAAGCGAGTCATAGTTTGTCCCTACGGAAAGCTCAGAAACGCCACTTGGCGCACGCCCTTGTAAAAACATTTCTACATCAGGTCCATCAATCACGGGTTTCGGCACCATAATCAATAACCGCTCGATGAGATTGCGGAGTTCTCGGATATTCCCCGGCCAATCATGACGTTGCAAGACTTTAAGGCCCTGAGCATTGAACTCCTTGGGTTTTATGCCCTGTTCCTCGGAATGCATGCGGAGGAAATGATGGGCCAGCTCAGGAATATCATCACGGTGTTCTTTTAATGTCGGGACAATGATAGGCAGTACATTGAGCCGATAGTAGAGATCTTCCCGGAAATGACCTTTGCTGATTTCATCTGCCAAATCCTTATTCGACGCCGCAATTACGCGAACTTGCACAGTGAGTAATTTTGACCCACCCACCCGCGTAAATTGTTGCTCTTGCAACACGCGTAAGACTTTGGCCTGGGTGGCTAAGCTCATATCGCCGACCTCATCCAAAAACAATGTCCCACCATCCGCCAATTCAAATTTCCCTCGCTTCATTGAAGTCGCACCAGTAAACGCCCCTTTTTCATGACCGAATAATTCATTTTCAATTAACGTTTCCGGAATAGCCGCACAATTCATCTCGACAAAAGGCCGATTATGCCGGGGACTTTGCAAGTGGATCGCACGAGCCACG
>CAZKRH010000085.1:0-7653 GCA_964555115.1 uncultured Nitrospiraceae bacterium
GATAAGGTTGCCAGCTCCATGCGTAGACGGAGCCAATTTTGGCTTAAGTTGACAATACCAGGGCTGGCTTGGTGTTCCGGATGGCCGTGTCGGTAAGGGGCATTTTGGGGGTAACTCTTTTTGAGGATTGACAGTTACCCCCAAAGTTACCCCCACTCGTGGCTGTCAAGGGATCTGAGCGGCTGCGCTCAGACGTCAAATCAAAAAAATTCCTGCAATTTTAATGAGTTGGGAGAAGTTGGTGGATGTTTCTGGACGTTGTCGGACAGTGAAATGGTGGAGGGCAGGGGACTTGAACCCCTGACCCCAACGTTGCGAACGTTGTGCTCTCCCAACTGAGCTAGCCCCCCACACGTTACCAATCCCCAAAAGAACCGGAATTATATACAAACCCGACTTAGGCTGTCACTTTTTCATTGTTTTCGTTTCCACTTGGACCACTCCCCTACCACTCCACCAATCTAATTCATTTTTCCATTCGCAATATGAACCTGTCTGCCCACAACTGTTAATCGTTGTTCAGCAAACATTTGGATGGCTTGTGGGAAAATCCTATGTTCTTGTTCTAATATTCGTACCGCCAGTGTTTCTGCTGTATCTGCCTCCAGTATAGAGACTGCCACTTGTAGAATGATTGGACCTTCATCAACTCCCTCGGAGATAAAATGAACGGTACAACCCGAGACCTTCGCTCCCCATTTCAACGCCTGCTCTTGGACGTGTAACCCAGGAAAGGCTGGAAGCAATGAAGGGTGAATATTCATCATTCGGTTCGGATAGGCTTGAATCAGGAGAGGCGTGACAATTTTCATATAACCAGCCAAGATCACTAATTCCACGTGATGTTCTTGAAGCACAGTGAGAATTTTTTTATCGTAGGCAATTTTGGAATTGACTTCTTCTTTCACTGATTGGGGATCAAGAAACATTCCCATGAGATTATGGTCTTTCGCACGTTGTAAGGCCATGGCCTCTTGTTTATTACTAATAATGACCTCAATGGTGGCATCCAATGATCGTCGTTCAATGGCATCGATAATGGCTTGTAGATTCGAGCCCCTCCCCGAGGCTAATACCCCTAGTTTCAACATGACGACAGTATCCTGTGATGCTTACGATGACGAGGCGTGATATTCCACGCAGGATTTTTCCGAATCACCTGTCCGAATCTCTCCAATGATTTGGGCTTGTTCTCCTAATTCGGTGGCTCGCCGGACTACCTCGTTTGATTGTTGTGAAGGAACAATAAGAACCATCCCAATTCCCATATTAAATACTCGATACATTTCTTCTTCTGGAATGTCACCCATTCTGGTCACATGCGCAAAGATTTTGGGTATGTTCCAGGAATGACTCTGAATACCCGCCACACATCCGGGGGGAAGAATTCGTGGAATATTTTCTGTCAGCCCCCCTCCAGTAATATGAGCAATGCCATGGATGTCAAATTCTTCCACTAACCGTAAGACTGTTTTGACATAAATTTTTGTGGGCGTGAGTAGAATATCCCCGAGGGGTTGAGGGATATCAGAAAATTGATGGGTCAGGGATAGATGGGCTTGATCAAAACATACTTTCCGGACGAGGGAATATCCATTGCTATGTAAACCCGTCGAGGACAATCCAATAATACTATCTCCCTCTTGAATGGCTTGACCATTAATCATTTTTTTCCGCTCCACCACCCCTACGACAAACCCAGCTAATTCATATTCATCCTGATTATATAAACTACCCATCTCAGCCGTTTCCCCACCAATCAAGGCACATCCAGCTGCTTGGCAGCCCGCCACAATTCCCTGAACAATAGCTTCCGTTTTCGCAAGATTGAGTTTCCCGACAGCCACATAATCCAAAAAAAATAGGGGTTCAGCACCAGTGACGACGATATCATTCACGCACATCGCCACCAAATCTTCGCCAATGGTCGTATGGCGATCCATCATAAAGGCTATTTGTAATTTCGTCCCTACCCCATCAGTTCCCGACACCAACACTGGATCCTGAAATCGTTCTTTGGGGAACTGAAAAAGCCCTCCAAACCCACCCAAATCACCTAGCACTTCTTTACGGTAGGTTGATCGAACTAATGGAGTAATGTTTTTGACAAACTGATCCCCAGCATCAATGTCCACCCCTGATTGACGATAATCCATTATTCGTTTTTCCTGAAAGGTCAAAAGTAGGCAGGTACGGTCTTCAATGAACCAATTCTACCAGCACTTCAAGGTGAGAGGTTTGAGGAAACAAATCAAAGGCCTGCGTCCGGGTAAGGTGATACCCTCCCTCTACCAGTTGTTGTACATCTCGAGCTAAAGAAGGAGCATCACAGGAAAGGTACACCAACTTTGGCACCTTGAGTCTGGTCAATTCCTTTACTACCGATGAAGTTAAACCGCTTCGAGGTGGATCTAAAAAAATCACATCATATTCTCCAACATCCAATTGACTCAGAAAGGACTCAGCCTTCGAAGCTCGAAATCGACTCCGCCCAATATGATTGATGGACGCGGTTTTTCTCGCATCTCGTAAAGCCACGGGATTCGCTTCCACTAAGGTGACGAACCCTCCTGCCGCCGCTATTGCTAACCCAATACATCCTGTGCCGGCAAACAATTCAAGAACTCGCGTCTCCTTGAGGTCTTCCAGCCAAGTGATAATCGTTTGGCCGATTTTCTCAAAAACAGGCCAGTTGCTTTGCATAAAGGACCGATCACTAATGCGGACTCGAATGCCCTGAAATTCTTCAAATAAATAGTCCCGGCCTTCTACTGTTCGAGAACTTTTTCGATTGGGATTGCCTGAGCCCCCCGCAGAGGAATAAATAACCCCGACCACCGAAGACCCGGTGGCCATTTTTTTTAACACCTGTATTGGGGATACGTGTTGATCCCTCCCCTTGAGCATAATTAAATATTCATCAAGAAAAAGAGAATGGCGAACTTCGAGCTCTTCCACAAACGAAGGAGTCGGTTTCAGAGATTGCAGCTGATGTTCAATCCACTGAACCAATGCCTTCATAGGTTCTGGAATTAATAAGCACCCCACTGCTGGAACAAAGTCATGAGTTTTTTCTTGAAAAAACCCCAGGGTGAGATGCCCTTGCCAACGAGAAACCTTAAATCGAATCCAACTCCGGTAATCGAAAGGTTGTGGGGAAACAACAGGAGCCATCACTGGAGGCTCTGGTAACTTTCCAATTCGCTGAAGGGTTTCTAGCAGATACGCTTGCTTAGCTACTACCTGCTGAGGATAGGTAATATGTTGAAGATGACACCCACCACAGGCTTCATACATCTCACAAGAAGGGACAATTCGATCGGAAGATGGCTCTAGGATTTCCTTAACTTTGGCGAACTGATAGCCCTTTCGAGTTTGAAAGTTTTGCAGTATCACCGTTTCTCCGGGTAACACTCCCCGGACAAAGGTGACCAATTCCCCTTGATAAGCCATTCCCCACCCACCAGAGACCAATCGCTCAATCCTGACAGGTTTTCTTGAGTCTGGTAAATTCTGAACGGTCACCTGGGGATCTTTTTCGGACGAATCATGAACTTTCAGTCCGCAATTCCACATTCAATAATTTAATTTTTCGATGCAAATGGCTTCGTTCAATTTTAAGATCATCTGCTGTTTTGGACACATTCCAGTTATTTTCTCGCAACCGATTACCAATATACTCCCGTTCAAAAGCATTTCTGGCCTCACGAAGTGAATCAAAAGTCATCGATGGATTCACAGAGTGAGGTGCTGAGGTAGCAACACCCGGTAAAAACGGGGAAACTTCTGCCACGTCAATGATGGGGCTAGGAACCATTATCATGAGTCGTTCGACCTGATTGCGCAATTCACGAATATTGCCTGGCCAATCATGTCTTGCCAGTAGGGCCAAGGCTTCCTTAGTGATGTCTTTCAGCTTCATCCCCTGTTCTTTTGCCTGAAGCCGAAGAAAATAACGGGTTAAGTCTGGGATATCATCTTTTCGTTGTCGAAGGGCAGGTACCTCAATAGGCAGAACATTGAGACGATAAAACAGATCTTCCCGAAAGGTGCCTTTTGCAATTTCTTGGGCTAGGTCTTTGTTGGAAGCTGCAATGACCCGAACATTAACCTGCAACACTTTCGCGCCACCAACGCGAGTAAATTGCTGTTCCTGTAACACCCGTAACACTTTGGCCTGTGTGGCTAAACTCATATCCGCAATTTCATCAAGAAAAATGGTGCCTCCATCAGCCAGATCGAATTTTCCTCGTTTTTGAGCGATAGCCCCAGTAAAAGCTCCCCGTTCATGACCAAATAATTCAGTTTCAATAAGGGTTTCTGGTATGGCCGCACAATTCACTTCAACAAAGGGGCGATTTCGACGGGGACTTTGAGCATGAATCGCTCGCGCCACCAGTTCCTTCCCAGTACCATTTTCTCCAGAAATTAAGACACGACTATGGGTCGGAGCGGCTGCGGCAATAAGCGTTCGCAAATGTGCCATTGGGGGAGAGTTCCCAATTATTTCAAAATGCCGCTCAACCTGCACCCGAAGATTGAGATTTTCCTCTTCGAGTTTGCGTTGCTGAAACGCATTGCGAACCAGGATGATAACTTTTTCCAAATCGAGGGGTTTTTCTAAATAGTCATATGCCCCAAGTTTGGTAGCCTTGACGGCCGTCTCGACCGAGCCATGGCCAGACATCATAATCACCAGAAGATTGGGAAATTGTTGCTTGGCTTGTTTGAGAGTTTCTAACCCATCCAAATCAGGCATCCAAATGTCTAAAATCACCAAATCAGGCTGATCTGACCGAATAAGCTTTAAGGCTTCAGTGCCACTTTTGGCCAAGCTGACCTGATAACCTTCATCCTCAATAATGCCACTGAGTGTATTTAGAATAGAAGGTTCGTCATCAACAATGCACACACTTCCGGACACAGGAACCTCATGAATTTTGAAGGGTTGAGAATATTATTTCACGACTACGAAAAACATGAACGTCTCAGTTTGAATCGACACATTTCAGTCAGGAATTCTACCGAAATTCCCTTTTGTTTTTTTCAAGTCACACAAAGGAGAAGATGAAGTACCTGAGTAGTCATATCATACTTTTGAATCGTTGCCTATACAGGGAACTCAATGGTAAACAGTGCCCCATGAGGGGCGTGATTGGCCACATGGATGGTCCCGTTGTGATCAGAAATGATTCGATGGACAATGGCTAACCCTAAACCAGTTCCTGCCCGTTTTTTCGAAAAATATGGAATAAATAACTTGTCTTGATCTTCTTGCCGTATTCCGGGCCCTTCATCGGTCACCATGATAATAACCTGGTGCCGTTTCCAATCCATTGTGGCATTCACCCATATCCGTCCCTTCTGCTCCATGGCCTGAATCGCATTATCAAACAAATTCACAAATACCCGCCGCACCTGTTCTCGATCCAAGTTTATTTTTGGTAAGGAGGACTCGAGGGTCAACACAAATTCAATGTCATGCTGTGCCCCATCATATAATGCCACGACTTTTTCAATGACTTCCTGTAATGATTCTTTCATGAAGTGAGGGGCTGGCATACGAGCAAACTTAGAAAACTCATCAATCATGCATTTTAAACTATTCACTTCACTGACAATCACACTTGTTGATTGATCAAAAATATCCTTGAAATCTGGGGCATTCTCAAAGAATTTCTTTCGCAACCGTTGCGCCGCTAATTGAATAGGCGTTAAAGGATTTTTAATTTCATGGGCGATACGCTGTGCAACTTCTTGCCAAGCGGCCACTTTCTGAGCCTTAATCAATTCAGTCCGATCTTCAAACACTAACACGAATCCTAGATCTTTCCCCGCTTCATTTCGCATTCGGGACAAGTTTAATCCTATGGTGAGAAGTTTTCCCTGAACCTCCATTTGTCCCTCGAACGAAAGACTATCTCGACCATCGACCAAAATACGATCGTACGCATCTTGGAAAATTCCGAGCCCACGCTCCTTGAATACATCAAAGACGGGTCGCGCCCTCACCTTCTCTGCACTCATTCCAAGAATCCTTTCTGCTGAATGATTAAAGGTGGTGATGGAGGAAGACACATCAATGGACAACACTCCGGAAGCAATGGTTTCGACCACGGCTTCGGTATAGGCACGCCGTCGATCCGCTTCGACATTGGACTGAATGAGAGATTGGTTCGCTTCTTCAAGTTGGGAATTACTGGTAGAGAGGTCTGCCGTCATCCGATTAAACGAATCGACGAGAGTCCCAATTTCATCATTGGCTTTCACCGCCACTCGCACATTGAGGTCTCCACGGGCGACTGCTTCGGTACCTTCGGCCAATTTTTGAATGGGCACCGTAATGCCTTTTGCCACATAAAACCCAAACCACGTCGCACTAAACAGCAACAACACAGTAATCACCGCGACAAACAAGTACGCACCAGCTTTAATGGGATTTTCCATAGCCCGAATTTGCCGATAGTCCGTATATTGACGAGCGATCCCTTCCATTTTGGTCAGCAGAGACTCAGGCACATAGGCATCAACCACCACAACTCCTATCATGCCTCCTAAATTTATATTCGAGGCAATAGGCACTGCGGCCCGAATGAGACGACCCACCTGTGCTTCCTGCACAGAAGTGAGTTCCTTTTGGGTATCCAACACTTGCAAGACCAACTGGCCCACAGGAAGACTCAAGACCGAAGAAGGGATTTCGGGATCCACCATCCGAGCTAACATTTCTAATTTAGAGGAAAAAACCTCTACTCCCGCTAAATTATATTCTGCTCGTTTTCGCGCCATGACAGCCATGAGAATTTCTCGGTGTTCCGGTTTCAGCATATCTTCTCTATAAATTTCTCGACTAATGGCTTGTGCACTTTTAATGGCAAGAGCCGTATGCCCTTCATGATACATCCTCGCCATTTCTTCTGAATCTTTCAGAACTTGTTCGATTTGAACATTAAACCAAACTTTCATGACCTCCCCAATGACACCACTGGCGACAACAGCCAACAGCACCGTTGGGATAAGGGAGAAACCAATAAAGGCAGCAATGAGTTTTGTCCTGAATCCAGACCCAAAAAGTCGGTGTCGTCGTTCAAAGTACGCTCGAATAAGGTTGCGAGACAGTAAGAGGGTGAGCACAACTAACCCTACAATGTCCAAATACACTAAAAACAACACCAGCGCATAACTTGAGCTTGGTAAAATTGAGTCGGGTTGGAATGAAACCGTCATGCCATATCTGGCATAGTAAAACGTTAACGCCACACAAGGGACCAGGAGGAGCAACACAATCCATACAGGGCGTAAATGAAGACTTTGCCCACGAGGTTCTCCCTCCTCTTCTCGAATCAGATGTTTCGTCATCTGCTTGGCAGAGCGGGAATAACCTAAAGAAATTTTTGATCGAGGCAGCATAGAAAATTTAGCTCATTGATATGGATTCACAATACACCTAACCACCCCATTCCGGGGTTTTTTGGGGAAGAGGCAGGATTGGGCCATACCCCCATGTTTCAAGGATCTACCCTTTTGAATTTATCCCTATGAGTTCTAGATTCTGTATTTATGTCTATTGTAATCAGCGAAGAGACAGATTGAAATGAATTTTCTTGAAATTTAGTTGAAAAATAGAGAGTTTTGGGTGGAAACGCCCAGTTT
>CAZKRH010000086.1:0-9804 GCA_964555115.1 uncultured Nitrospiraceae bacterium
TGAACAAAACAAATCGTCACCGACTGCGACTGCCGTCCACGACTTCATGGAACTGGAGTCGGCCGGCGGCATCCTTTTGTTGGCTGCTGCCATTATTGCAATGCTTGTTGCCAATTCTCCATTGGCAGAGCTCTATAGCGCCCTTCTGGAAACAACCGTTGCGGTTCAGGTGGGTGCTTTGTCAATTAACAAGCCGCTTCTGCTCTGGATCAATGATGGTCTGATGGCCGTGTTCTTCTTTCTGATTGGACTTGAGATAAAACGAGAAGTCATGGAAGGAGAATTGTCATCATTTTCCCAAATCATCCTGCCTGGCATGGGTGCTCTCGGAGGTATGGTAATGCCCGCCGCGATCTATGCCTGGATGAATTGGAGTGATCCCATTGCTCTAGATGGTTGGGCTATTCCCGTGGCGACCGACATCGCTTTCGCGTTGGCATTGCTGAGTGTTTTCGGTAGTCGTGTACCGACCGCACTGAAGATCTTTTTGCTCACATTGGCCATTTTCGATGACTTGGCTGCCATTATAATCATTGCGCTTTTCTATTCCGGTGACCTTTCTCTTAGCGCACTGTTCATAGGTGTTTTAGCTCTGATTGTGGCAATCACTATGAACAGAATAGGTGTGACACGCACCTCGAGCTTCATCCTTTTGGGAGTTGTGCTATGGATCGCTGTGTTGAAGTCAGGTGTTCATGCGACATTAGCGGGTGTCCTTATCGCTTTTTGCATCCCCATGCGAGATGAGCAAGGAAAATCTCCGCTACGCGAACTTGAGCACGATCTACACGGCCCCGTCGCGTTCGCGATCCTCCCTATGTTTGCGTTTGCCAATGCCGGACTCTCACTATCTGGTGTATCAATTGAAAACCTTACTCACCCTGTGACCGTGGGCGTTGTATCAGGTTTGCTCATTGGTAAACCACTTGGAATTCTTGTGTTTGTCGGGCTCGCAGTCGGTCTTCGATTTGTCCAGCTTCCGAACAACGTAAACTGGATTCAACTACTCGGAGTGGCGTTTGCCTGCGGGATCGGTTTCACTATGAGCCTCTTTATCGCAGGGCTGGTTTTCGAGCACGGAAGTGGTGATTACTTCAGTGGGGATCGTTTAGGTATTCTGATTGGTTCCATCCTATCTGCCTTAGTTGCATATGCACTACTTCACGTTAGCTTGCCGAAATCAGCTCGCAACGATTAAATGTCTGCTTTGGGGTCGGAAGCGGACGGCTAATCGTACGCTCTGGGATGACGCCTAATCAATTGCATCACCTAATCGCCGCCAAGTGGCTACTCAATACCATCTAATAATAAGGCCAGGAAACAGAAGGGTATTCGGTTAGATTTTTACCCTTCCCCCATTTAGTCCGCAACATCAGAACGGCGGGAATGACTACTTCTTTTTCCCAAGGTACTTCGCTTCTCGCCTTCTGGCGTGGCCGAGAAGCGGAGCGGACTCCGGAGATTCGGCGAGCACTGTTTGAGCGGAGAGGTGGCCTTGCACCTCGAAGCGAGGTGCGCAGCCGCCGGAGTCCGCGAGCATCACAGGAAACCCGCAGGGACGTGCACAGGCAAGAATGGTTTTGGGCACTTCAAGGGACTGTTCAAAAAGTTTCCTAGCAAGGCCGCACGCAGCGAAAAGCCCGAGGCGTACGGTGAGTACGTTGAGGGCTTTGAGCAAGGAGAACGCCGCTAGGGAGCTTTTCGGACAGTCCCTTTTGCCGAAACCAAAGGACCTCGTCGCCCGGGGCCAAAACCCCGCCAGATAAATTCCCCTCCTTGACAACAGGCTCAAAGTCGCTACATTACATTCAAAAGAAACATTTCATTTTTGAAAGTTCATTCGCTTCAGTATATGATTGGCTAATTACAAACCGGAGACGTAAACAGTGGCCAAAGAACAATTTGTCATTGACCGGAAAGGGGAAAAAACGGGTGTACTTCTTTCGATGGATCGATATGAACAGCTCATCGAAGACCTCCATGATTTAGCCGCCGTCGCTGAACGACGAAAGGAAAAACCTATTGGCTTACTCGACTTAAAGAAACGTCTTAAAAAAGATGGCTGCCTATAATATTCGAGCCAAGCCATCAGTCCATAAAGACCTACGTCCTCTTCCCAAAGATTGGGTCACTCGAATCATGAACCACATCGAGAGGCTTGAATCAACTCCATCCCCAAACAAGCTGTGAAACTGTCCAATGCAGAACGTCTCTATCGGATTCGTGTGGGTGACTATCGAATTGTGTATGAAGTCGACCATGATGCCATTCTTATCACCATTCACTACATTTGCCACCGACGTGACGTGTACCGAACGTTAGGCTAAAAAAAGGAATAATTTTATCCCATGGCTAAAAAATACGATGCCAGCGACATTGTCGTCCTAGAAGGAATTGAACCCGTTCGTCGTCGACCGGCCATGTACATTGGCGGCACGGATAAAACCGGGTTACACCACCTCGTTTGGGAAATTTTGGACAATTCCATTGACGAGGTCATGAATGACTATGCCACCACCATTACGGTTGAACTCGATAAAAGTCGTGATGGCATTCGTATTACCGACAATGGCCGAGGCATCCCTGTTGACCAGCACAAAAAGTTTAAAAAATCCGCACTAGAAATCATTATGACCACCCTCCATGCCGGAGGAAAATTTGATACAGGTAGTTATATTCATTCGGGCGGATTACATGGTGTCGGCGCATCCGTAGTGAATGCGCTCTCCCAACATGTGGAAGTGACCGTCAAACGGGATGGGAAAGAATGGCGCCAGACCTATAAAGCGGGAAAACCTCTTGGGCCGGTCAAACGCGTAGGGACCATTCGCGGATCAGGCACTTCTGTCTACTTTCGACCAGACCCCAACATTTTTGGCAAAAAAGTCGCCTTTGATCCCATCTTGTTAAAGGAGACCCTCGAGGCAAAATCCTATCTCCACAAAGGCCTCAAGATTTCTTTTAAAGATGGCACGACAGGGGAAACCCATCATTTCCTTCATGAACAAGGCATTGCCGAATACCTGACCAAACTGGTTCAGGAACGAGGAAAGAAGCCCACCGCCGAATTTGTGTTTTATCTTGATCGAAAGTTAGAGGCCAATGGCAAGGTGGGGACAAACGGAGAAGGGTTTGCGATTGAAGTCGCCCTCCAATGGACGGATGAACCAGCGGAATTTGTTCGAAGTTATGTGAATGGAGTGGCCACCATTAGCGGAGGGACTCACGAGGCTGGATTACGAAGCGGAATCGTAAAAGCCGTGCGGAATTACATGGAAACCCATAACCTTTTCCCCAAAGGACTGTCGATTCAGGCAGAAGATATTCGGGAAGGTCTGGCCTGTGTGTTCAGCGTGCTGATTCTGCATCCCCAATTCCAAGGCCAAACCAAAGAACGGTTGAATAACCCAGAAGTACAGAGCCTCGTAGACAATGCTATTCGCCCTTCCCTGGAAACGTATCTCAATGAAAGCCCAACCATTGCAGAGACTCTAGTGGGACGAATGGTGTTGGCGGCACGAGCGAGAGAAGCTTCACGGGAAGCCTCAAAAGCCGTCATGCGAAAATCAGCGGTCAGCCACCGATTAAATCTACCTGGGAAGTTGGCGGATTGCCAAAGTACCGATCCCACCATCAGCGAGTTGTTTATCGTGGAAGGAGATTCCGCCGGGGGAACAGCCAAGCAAGGACGCGATCTAAAAACGCAAGCCATTCTGCCCATCCGCGGAAAGGTGTTAAATACCGAAGAACTGACGCTTGCCAAAGTGGTCGAAAATAAGGAACTCGCGGATTTGATACAAGTCTTAGGATGTGGAATCGGAAAGGATTTTGACATCAAAAAACTTCGGTATCATAAAATCATTTTACTCATGGATGCTGACATTGATGGGTATCACATTAGTACTCTCATGCTCACCTTTTTCTTCCGTCATCTCCCCGACCTCATCAAACATGGATTTGTCTTTATTGCTCAACCGCCCCTCTTCCGAATTGACATAGGAAAAGAAATCCATTGGGCTGGATCAGAAGAAGATAAGGAGCGGATATTGGCCAATGCAAAGGGGAATACCAAACCGTCCATCAGCCGGTTTAAAGGATTGGGAGAAATGTTCCCCTCCCAACTCAAAGAAACCACCTTGCAAACCAGCACCCGACAATTGCTCAAAGTTGAATTACAGGACGAGCTACGAACCGACCGAACCTTTCATGACCTGATGGGAAAACGCACAGAGGCCCGGTATGAATTTTTGATGGCCAACGCCACCCAGGCTGACAACTTGGATGTGTAACCATCTCTAGCCTGTTCCAGATAAGATTCAGACCCTTCTCTTACTTTTCCATCCAGGCCAATCAACATTTTCTCCCCTCCCGACTCCTCTTCTTTTGTCAGGATGCCTAGATAAAGGTACAATCCCCGCGGTATGGATTCCCTCGAAATCGTCAAACAGTATCACGAAATGACCAAGCATGACTTTAATCGCTATGCCCCTGCTCTGGGGTATATGGATTGGGCCAATCAACCCAACCCCTTTCGTCGGTACGAAGGGGCCGCATTCATTCAACTTCCTATTTTGACGCAGGATCAGGAGCCTCCATCTCCATTTTACGAATCACTGTATGCTCAACAATCTCTTCCTTCTCACCCCCTCACCTTACCTTCGGTATCCCGTTTTTTGGAATATGCGCTGTCTATTACAGCCTGGAAAGTCGCTGGGGAGAATAAATGGGCATTACGGAGTAACCCTTCCAGCGGCAACCTGCATCCCACCGAAGGGTATCTGTTTCTGGGAGAAACTCTCGGAGAGACACTGGTTCCTGGACTCTATCATTATGCGCCCAAAGAGCATGGGCTGGAGCAACGCATGACATGCTCCTCTGAATTGGCGGCACAACTGCTCCACACTTTCCCACCCCACACCTTTCTCATGGGGCTTTCCTCCATTCACTGGCGAGAAGCCTGGAAATATGGAGAACGCGCTTTTCGGTATTGCCAACACGATATCGGACATGCCTTGGGTACCGTGCGAATCGCCGCGGCCACGTTAGGATGGAAAGTGATTCTCCTCACTGAACTTGCGGACCACACGGTTGGAAGTTTTTTGGGACTGAACCGACTACAAAACTTTGATCAGAACGAACCAGAGCTTCCTGAACTGATTATGGCGATCTGGCCACACCTGGATTGCAAGCCTCACCCCATTTCTCTTTCGCTTCCCCTTGAAACGATTGATTCCCTCATGGGACAACACTGGGTTGGATCCGCAAATCGGTTAAGCCGAGACAAACCAATTCCGTGGGAAGGGATTGATGCGGTCACCAAGGCCTCTTGGAAGAAGACAAACACATCATCGAAGGATTCCATTTCTTACCTATCACCTCAGAATACTTCCGATTCACCGGCACCTGGACCGCTGACTCTGAATCACAACCAAATTTCGGCACATCAAATTATCCACCAACGACGAAGTGCGCTCGCTTTTGATGGACAGACATCCATTTCCGCCTCTCGTTTTTTCACCATGCTGGAACGGGTCATGCCCCAAACAGATAAACCCTTACGTGAACGACCCCAACCCTGGGATATCCTCCCCTGGTCCCCAACTATTCATCTGGCTTTGTTCGTCCACCGAGTCGACGACCTACCTTCTGGGCTCTATTTACTCCTCCGCGATAGCACTTCCTCAAAAAAAGACATGTTCCAATCAGCCATGCATGAACAATTTGTGTGGGACACACCCACAAGCTGTCCGAACGATCTACCCTTGTATCTATTGGAAGAAGGGAATTCACAAAAAATTGCAATGCAGGTCAGTTGTTGGCAAGAGATTGGGAGCGACAGTGCCGTGGCCTTGGGCATGATTGCCGAGTTTGATTCAACGCTTGATGAATATGGGCCCTGGTTTTATAAACGATTTTTTTGGGAGGCTGGGCTCATTGGACAAGTCCTCTATCTGGAAGCCGAAGCTGCAGGCATCCAAGCCACTGGAATCGGGTGTTTTTTTGATGATCCCGTCCATCGCGTCCTAGGATTTCCCGATACTCGTTTTCAATCTCTCTACCATTTCACTATTGGCGGTGCTGTGGAAGACACACGACTCACCACCCTGCCACCATATGGCGACCACCTTTCCTAGTTGAAGAAGGTTAGGATCACCACACAAATCAAAAAAAGGATCAACAATTCTCCTCCCCTTTGTAAGGGGAGGGCTGGGTGGGGTAGATTCTTCGCATTATGGCCCACAAACAAAGATCACAGAAAGGACAAAAAGCCCATCTTGCTCTGAAACGTCGCCTTCGTGCCAATCTCACTCCAGCTGAAAAAATTCTCTGGGCCAAGCTTCGTTCAAAACAATTCCAAGCCCATACATTTCGTCGACAACATGGCATTGGACCGTTCATTGTTGATTTTTATTGTGCTGAAAAGAGGTTGGTCATTGAAGTTGATGGGGATGTGCACGCTAACTCGACCAATCTGAAAAAGGATATCGAACGGGAAAGGTACTTGCGTGCAATAGGGCTTGTCCTTGTTCGCTACACAAACGATGAGGTTTTGAACAATTTAGATGGTGTGTTGGAGGACCTGATTGGCAACATGTTAAAAGACTCTACCTCCCCTCGCCCCTCCTTTCAAAGGAGGAGGAATCTGAAATCACATCTCGTTAGTATTGATAGTATTGATGACAACCCCCTGGACCAATCAAAAATTCTACCCAATCTTCTCCCTCGCAAGTTTTTCAATCGACCTACTCTACGGGTCGCTCAAGACCTCTTAGGGAAATATCTCGTTCGAGAACAGGAGGGAAAACCGATACAGGCACGTATCGTGGATGTGGAAGCCTATATTGGACCAGATGATCTCGCGTGTCATGCCTCAAAAGGTCGGACCAAACGAACCGAAGTCATGTTTGGACCAGCAGGAGTCACTTATGTGTATCTAATCTATGGGATGTATGATCTTCTTAATATTGTCACGGGGCCAATTGACTTTCCTGCCGCCATATTGATTCGTGGAATTGAGGTGACCGGAATGGGAAAAGATGATTTGCCAACTCGACCCACTCGAATTGATGGGCCAGGGAAACTCACTCGTTTCCTCCAAATCGATCGCAGCCTCAATGGATGGGATACCACCCAGGGTCACACCTTATGGATTGAAGATCACCAAGAGAAGATTGCCCGAAAACACATTCTGGCTTTGCCGAGGATAGGGATAAACTACGCTGGAGAATGGGCTCACAAACCTTGGCGACTATGCCTTCAGGATCGAACTAAAACCACTTCTAGGTCTAGGCTGCCAAAAAACTTGCGATGATCTGGCATATTTTATTCTTGCAGGTCACCCATTGAATACGTTAGGGTAGGCGCGATTTTAGCATGAGGCGTCAGTCCGTAGCATCGACTACGTGTACCATTCCTTCAAAGCTGATAGACTTTCACTTATCCACTTGGTATTTCACATTTCTAGATAAAGGAGGCCACGATGAACCCACTCGACAGCATACCTGGGACCATCATTGCAGGGTTCGTACTTACCGCCGTGTTATATTTTGTTGTCAAAGCGCTTGTGTAATGTTTTGGACCGTTCACCTATTTAATTCTGACATCTAAAGAGGGATACAATATGGAAACCTTACTTGCTTGGGGACATTTTTTGGCTGGGATTACATGGATTGGGATTTTGTATTATTTTAATTTTATTCAGGTTCCTTTTCTTGGCAAAGTGACACCGGAAACCAAGGCTGAAGCCTTTAAACATCTTGTCCCGAATGCCTTGTGGTGGTTTCGATGGAGTGCCTTGGCGACTTGGGTGTTCGGGGCCGCTCTCCTGATGAACCAAGGACGCATGGGTAGTGCATTTATGCTCCAGGGACAAGATGCGGTCATTGGTATGGGTGCCTGGCTTGGGACCATCATGCTCTTGAATGTATGGGGTATCATTTGGCCAAACCAAAAAAAGGTTCTTGGCTTAAAAGAAGCCACGGCTGATGAAAAGAAAGCCGCGGGCCGAGTCGCGTTAATGGCCTCTCGGACCAATACGTTGCTCTCCATTCCCATGCTGTTTTTTATGGCGTCCTCTGGACATGCCTCCGGATTGTTTTCTTAATCCATTCCAGAAGGAACCTCGATTGGTATTTATACTCCCTTGAAGGCCTCCAGATTCATGGAAGGCCCTCAAGGGAATTATTAGTTTTTACTGCTATCCCTCAAGCCCTCAAGTTTTTTCCCATTTTCCCTCAATTTCTCAATCAATGAAAACACTCAATCTTCATGTCCCTACTTGACCAATCCCGGCTCTTTTGCTAAATAGTAATCATTACTAACAAGGTCAACAATGAAACTTTGTCATTCTGAGATACGAGCACGGTTTAAGAAAAACGGGCTTAAAGTTACTCCCCAACGATCTGCAATTTATCAGGCCCTTGCAGAGACCACCTCTCACCCCACTGCTGAGATCTTGTTTACTCAGGTGAAGGATACGTTCCCCACAATTTCCCTGAACACCGTGTATTACACGTTGAGTGTGTTGTGCAGAACCGGTTTAGCCAAAGCAGTCAATTATTGGCACGATCGAGCTCGTTTTGATGCAAACGTACATCCACATCACCACCTCATTTGCGTTGGATGTCGAACCATTCAAGACCTGAAGGATTCCGAATTAGATACTATTTTTTCGCGGCATATCCCCAAGAATTTTTCCGTACTTGGGCATCAGGTTGAGTTTCATGGATATTGTGCGACTTGTCAGAAACGTCGGCCTCACGCTGACGAATCAATTATTTCACATCACCATTGAGAAATTTACAACAGGGAGGCATTTATGGGGAAGGGTTTAAAAGACACCAAAAGTCATGAGAATTTAAAGGCCGCGTTTGCAGGGGAGTCCCAGGCAAATCGACGATATTTGTATTTTGCCCGTCGCGCAGATATCGAGGGATACACTGAAATTGGTGGACTGTTCCGTGATACCTCAGAAGCGGAAACAGGCCATGCCTTTGGGCATTTGGATTTTCTAAAGGAAGTCGGTGATCCTGCAACCAATGTTCCCATTGGCAATACCGAAGACAACCTGAAAGCCGCCATTGAAGGGGAAACCTACGAATATACCCAGATGTATCCTGGTATGGCCAAAACCGCTAGAGAAGAAGGCTTTGAAGAATTAGCCGAATGGTTTGAAACCCTAGCCAAAGCCGAACGCTCCCATGCCAATCGTTTTACCAAAGGATTAGAAACTCTCTCTCAGGATGCGTAAAACCCCAAATGCTCAAGGCGAGGCTTAACCTCGCCTTGAATGGCTCCTTCATGTTCAGCAACTCCTAAACAAGGACTATCTTGAAAGGCTTAAACCTTCTCACTCCAGAATGGCCACGTGCCCAACTGGAGGAAGAAACCAATCGCATATTTAATATTTGTGATGGATGTCGACGATGTTTTAATCTATGCCCTTCATTTAATACTCTTCTTGATCGCATCGATGAACATGAGAGTGATCTCACCAAACTGACTCCTGCGGTGTATGAGCAGGTGGAAAAAGAATGTTACTATTGCAAGCTCTGTTACAATCATTGTCCCTACACCCCTCCCCATGATTATCAGATAGACTTTCCTCGGCTCATGGCCGCCTGGAAAAAACTACGTATTACCGAGCAAGGGGCACGGTGGCAAGACCGCCTGTTTATTCACACGGATTTGCTTGGCTCATTGGGCAGTCTCACTGCCCCCCTGTCTAATTGGACATTAAACCTTTCTTGGCTTAGAAACATTTTGGAAAGACTTGTGGGACTCCACCGAGATCGGAAGGTTATC
>CAZKRH010000087.1:0-21311 GCA_964555115.1 uncultured Nitrospiraceae bacterium
GGACATCAACCCCAGTCGCATCAATGTTTTCATACCGTTCCTCACAGAATTAAAGTCCATCAAATGATATCCAACTATTCTTTAATGGGGAAGGTTCAAAAAGACCCGGCCCAATAAAGCCAAATTAACAGATCACCTGAGGCTTGATCCTAGTTGCTCGTCACTGGAAAAACAAAGATCGCGAACGATCAAAAGATACGAGCGACGAGCAACGTGTGACGAACCATGAGAACCCCGCTGGCTGACCTTTCCAACAGTCCCATTAGAGATAATCCCCCACCAGGCTAAACCCGGCCCAATAGGAAGGATGAGGAAAATCTTTTTTGACAATGAGTTGGGCTTGTCTCAAACTTTTGGCCTTATCCAATGTGACATAATTCCGGTAAAAATGTTTCATCAGTACTGCAGTGGAGAGGTCATCCACTCGCCACAATGCCGTCACCAACGCATGTGTCCCAGCATAAATAAAAGCCCGGTTCAGTCCAATGAGTTCCCCTCCATCTAATTTCCCAAGCCCTGTTTGACAAGCACTCAGCGTGACCAAATCCGCATTGATCTCTAAACCAAAAATTTCCTTCACTGTGAGGCGACGATTATCTGGATCATCTGAGGCAAACCATAATGATGAAAGCAATGGATTAAACTCGTCAAACTCTCCATGTGACGCTAAATGGATAATACCGTAGTGGGAAATATTTTTCACAAACCATTCTTTCGTCGCTCGCGCCCTGGTCAAGATGTCCATGTCGGGGTAATTCCAACGAATGCTTTGGGCTTCTAATTCAGCTAAGGGGAGATCATAGTTATAATTTCCTAAATCTGGATTCCCGACAGCAAGTACTTTGGTTTGTTTTTCCTGTTTCCGTTTGGCAAACGTAAATTTCAACACCGAGGCGGAGGGGGTATAAAAAATAGGAAATTGATCAACTAAATACCCCTGCGGACCTTTTAATGCCGCAAATGAAAGAAAGTGTAAAGGGCCGTCCGGGATTAATCCTACATACTCTACGGTTTTGAGATCAGGCCAAATCGGAGCAATCAATATCTCGTACAATTTCGTGAGTTCCTCATCTACGGGCTCGAGGTGCTGCACCGACGATCGATATTGTGACACGATCTTGGTAATTTTCTGATCTCCAAACGGTATCTCATAAAACCGGGTGCCAGAATTTTGAATGAGCCAGATAAAACTTTGTCCTTTTCCCAACATGTACGATACCAGCCCCACTCCAGGGGCCAACATCTGTTCAATATCCGATTGCCTTAAGGGATCGACAGAGACAAACGTACTCAAGCTGGGATTATGTTGTTTGAGTTCGATCAGCGCTTCCTCATACAGCGATTTGGCTTCTCGATATTGTTCGGCCAACGTCGAGGGAGGTTCGTCATATGATCCGAGCTCTGTTTTGAGGGCATCCACGCGAAGAGATAAATTGGTGATCTGGTCCAGTGATTCCTGATCTGCAGTATTATGTAATGTCAGTTTTTGATTTCCCAATAGATCAATGAAACTTCGAGATCGAGATCGCTCTAAATAATTAAAGGCATCTTCCGTTCTCCCCATTCGGACTAACACTTCAATCGTTTCTCGATACAGATCCAATTTGTTTGTTTGGAAACTATTGCGTAACTCATCAATTTTCAGGGAAGCTCGCATCCCCTCCACCACCTCAATCGCAACCGCGTACCAGTTAAAGGCCTCGTCCAATTTATTGTCATCTCGCAGGAGAGCCGCCTGCCCACCAGCCGCACGCCATTCCACTTCTTTCATGCCATAACGTTTCGCCACCGCATAGGCCTGTTCATAATATTTCTTGGCTGGCTCCTCTTTCCGAAGCTCACGATTCACATTTCCCAATTCCAACAACGCCTTGACCCAGTTAATGGCATTTTTAATTTCGGCACTGACTTTTTCTGCTTTCAGAAAATGGGATTCCGCTTCATTGAGATTGCCAAGCTTCAGCAAGGACATCCCAATATTCCGGTAATCATACCCCAACCCCCAGCGACTATTCAGATCTTCGTCAATGGACTTGGCTCTTTCAAAATATTCCAACGAGGTTTCATACTCTTCTCGTTGTCGATAGATAAGCCCTAAGTTATTGAGCGACGAAGCCAATTCAGTTTTGATATCGGCTTGTGTGGACAAGGCCACCGCTTGTTGTAAATAGGTCAAGCTTTTATCCGTATCGTTTAACGTCCAATACATGAGGCCACGTGTATTTTTTACCATGATCGATAATTGAGTATCCTCAGCTTGTTTGGCCATCTGCTCGGCTGCTGATAATGATTGAAACGCCTGTTGATACTCTCCTCGAAACCAGGCGGTATTAGCCAAATACAAGTGACCTGTGGCGACGACAAAGGGGTCTTGAATATCCTCCCCAATGTGTTTGCCTTGTCGGTAATATTCATCCGCCTCAGCAAAGAGCCCCATTTTTTCATACGTTAGGCCAATTTCGAAGAGAGTCTCTGCTTCACCTCGTTGATCACCCAGTTCCCTTAACGTTTCTAATGCTGAAAGAAAATTCTCCCGGGCCTGTTCATAGCGCCCTAATCGTAAATAGAAGATACGCCCGATCCGACGGTATTGGGTCGCCACATCCCCGATTTCACCCATCTCTTGATACAATTCGAATGACCGTCCAAAATCTCCCAAGGCCGCCGAATAGGATCCCATATTTTCCCGTACCACTCCTAAGGTGGCAATGCCCTCTGCCAGGCGATCTAGTTCCTCGACTTGTTCCCATTGAGCAATAGCCTGCTCCAAATGTGTAATGGCTGGATCATATTGCTCAAGTCTGGAATACAAGATCCCCAAACGATATAACCCTTCAGATCGCTCTTCTGGCGTGAGCTCCTCTTCAAGGGCTGTCAATAATTTCTCCTGGAAAAACACGGCCTTTTCATAGTCTTCCACTTTAAAGGCTGCATCTACAGCTAAATTCGTCAGATCTTTAAAGTCAGCTCCCTGGTCCGCATAATGAATCACGGCCAGAGCATTTTCTATCCGCTCCAAGGCCTCCGGATAGACTTCTTCCTGATACAATCGGACAGCATCATCAAGTTCGTTGGCATAAATGGTTCCGGCAAACTCTGCCTTTTCTTCTTCATCCATTCCTCCATACCCATACAGATCAAAGGGTCGCCTTCCACTTTCCTTACCCATCACATCTTCCGTAGCCATCGCCACAGCTTCAGCTGCAGGTAAATCCTCGAGATACCCCAAATAATGAGAAACAAATTTCTGGGCCTCTTCCGGTTCTACGTTTTCTTTATTCACAATGACATGAGGAAATCCCCGACGGAGAAGGGCATAAACCAATGGGAAAGGCTCGAAGTCAGAACGATGGTCGGTTTTAACAATTATCGCCGTATGATGCCTGGTTTTTGGAAGAGACCCGATATTCACATATTCACGAACACCCAACTCTTCCGTAATTTCAAATGCGAAATTCTTTTGGCCTCGGGTACTGATCAACACATTCATGGAATTGACAATAGCCTGATCCTTTTCGAGATCCCCCGTGAATACCTTGTGGGACAATGGAATCTCTCCAGAGGTTAAATTGGACGGAAGAGGAAATTCTCCGGTTACAGCTACATTCGAATAAAACAAACTCCGTAAATAATAGCCATCAAGCACATCATAGACCGTTGATACTCGTACAACCGAAGACAGAGTTGAGGATAGCTGGCTGACAACTGGCTCTAAGCTTTTGGGATAGGAAAGGTAAACCGAGGAGACCTCACCCACGAGCTGCTGGAGTTGTTCCCCATTTAAAGAAATGGTCGCATATTTTAACCGCTGTCCATCATGAATAAACACATGGATTTGGTTGGCCCCATGAATCAGTTTGAGATAGGGGCGTTGCGAGCTCAGGACTTGAGCCAACACTTCATTCTGAAGGGGATATTGCCAAAAGGACGACACCGCCCACGGTGTTTCCTCATATAACACATAGAAATACTCTTCAAGTTGAGGGAGAAGTTCATCCAACTGTTCGGTATTCTTAGATTCTCTTGCCTGTTGAATTTCAGAGAAGAGTTCTTGCACATCGGTTTCATATTCTCCCAATCCATGGAGAAAAAACTCTGCACCTACAGAATCAAACAGAAGGGCGCTCCATTTCCGCCGTTCAATTTGATTGGCCCGTTCCCATGCCAGTTCGGGTTGATCTTGTTCTAAAGCCGTCACGACTGAAAGATGAATCAACCGATCATACGAGGATAGAAGTGCGGAAGAACCGCCCTGCGAAAAAACTTGTGGAGGCAATGCCATGAGTTGTTCAAAAGCTTGATCAAGCCATCGCTGACGATTTTCCACGGTCGAAGCTCGTTCTGCCTCAGCCAGATACCATAACCACCCATTGGAAGCCCCTTCGTCTGACACCAATGCCAACAACTCTCGTTGTAGCTCTTCGAAATTTTCCTCCTGGCCAGCTTCCTTAGCGACCTCCAACATATTCAATTTCAAGGCAATGCGTGTTCCTTGGGAGTCTCCCTTGGGGACAACAGCCTCCTCATCCAAGAGCTCTGAGGCCTTTGAGAAATATGGCCACACCCGACTCTTCCAACCATACATCGTATGATGAAACGCCACCCGTTCTTCTAGTGTTCCCTCCACAGAAAATGATTCCAAAGAAAGGTGATGCAGTAGAAATGCTGTACTGGTCAGGGCAAAAAAGGTTTGAGGATCTTTTTGGTCACCAGCAATCTGTTCATCCAGGCCATCCACCAATATCTGCACGATTGATCGATCCAGAGGTTTACCCGTAAGCATTCGATCAGAGGTCAACTGCGCCAAATTGAATAGATTCACACCTGTCCCGTATCGTAATCCGAGGGTTTGGGTATACCCTAACGACTGCCGCATATAGTGCAACGCATCTTCTTCCAAGCCAAGTTTCGCTGAGAGGAGACCGATACGATTGAGAACAATGGCTTTCTCCGTCAGGCGAGCAACATCGGTTTCGGCCGTGGCACTTGCAGTCAGGAGATGTAATTTTTTGAGGTAATATTCTCTTGCTGAAGCCGGCTCAGAAAGTTTTTCATAGGTTCCGGCAATGTAACTGAACATCAATTTTTCTTCACCCTGACGATCAAACCCTGTGGCAGCCTGAGAGCCATCTTCCCCCAAGGCGACATCCAGGTTCAGAAGCCCTTCTCCTTTTTTCTGCTCCTTCCCCCCAAATTGCCGCAAGGTTTCTAAACTGACGAAATAACTATGCAAGGCCTTTTTCAGTGCCACTCTGGCTGTTGATTCTTGGGTTGTACCCAGATTGTAGAGATTCACCCCAATATTCCGTTGTAATAGGGCAAGATTTTTTGTCTTACCTAAGGCCAAATTTATTTCCATAGCTTGGGAAAAAGATTGGACCGCTTCGGAGTACTGTTGTAAGTCCTGCTGGGCCAGCCCAATACGTTCGAGCAGTTCCGCTTTCAGAAACTTCTGATCATCCGGTACACGACTTAACGTTTTCTGATATTGGGTGATCGCTTCTGCACTCTTACCAACCTTAAAACATGCTTCCCCATAATTTTTCCTAAAGGCCAATTCCGTGGAAGGATTCTGAAGTCTTGCTGGAAAAACTTCCCGTTGTCGATAGTGCCGATACGCTTCTTGAAAATTCTTCAATGCCATATAGGTATTGCCGAGATTCAACAATAAATTAGACTCGACATCGGGAAAGAGAAACTCATCATTTTGTTCGAGCGATAATCGATATTCCGATTCAGCTTTTTCCAAATAACCCTTTTTCCCTCCAATCCGCTCCTCTTGTTCATAAGCCCAACCCAACGTTTGATGGAAATACGAAATCCCTGGGTTTATGCGAATCGCCTCACTGACCAACTCGATGATTTTGGGGAAATTAGGTGGCTGAGAATATGATGTCGCCAAGGCATGGGCATACACCAACACAGGATCCTGAGGATTCGCCTCGGCTTGCCGTTGATACCATGCCTGAACTTCTGGAGTTTCTTTTAACATAACCTTTGTTTCGATATACCCACGGTGGGCTTCAACTGACCAAGGGTATTTTTGAGCAATCTGTTTAAAGGCTTTCGCCGAAATTCTCACTTCACCAATTGATCGATCCTTCAAGGCTTTTTTGACCAATTGTCGAACCATGAGTTTCTTGGTGTCCTCTATTTCACCCTGGTCCACTCCTGTGAATGTCCCCAACATTGCATAGATCTCTGCTGCTTCCTCAAACTTTTCAGAAGAAGACAAAATTTCAGCTTTTCGACGGTAACTGTCTTCCACCAAGACAGGAAACGGTGGGGGAGCATCGATGATGTGATCTAATACTTCTATCGCTTTAATTTGTTCACCCTGTTCCTGGTACAACTCCGCCATACGAAGGCGTGTCGATGCAGACAGGAGAGGAAAATCGGGGTATTGATCGAGTAATTGCCGCAACGAAGCCACCTGTTGATGCACATCATTGCCTTGTTCGGAAACGGTAATGGCTTGCCGTATGGCCCGTCGTCCCCACGAGCTCTGTTCACCGAACATCTCTATCACATCCACAAACACTTGGAGCAGATTTCCATCATCTCCTAATTTTTGGTACACCTCTGCCCGGGAAAACAGGGCTTTCGCCCTCACTTCCTGATCATTCAAATCATCTACTTTCACTAAAAATTCGAGGGCAGTTAGGAAATCGCCTGTTAGCAATTGAAGCCGACCCGCATCAATCAAGGCCTGACCAAACACCGTTGCTTCAGTTTGATATTGTTCACCAATTTCCATTAAGGCTGTTGTACTTTTCTCCACCATGTGCTGAAGCTCAACTTCACTCACAAATTCCCGTTGTGTATGGACGTCTAAGACAATCGATTGCAGCGTCGCCAAGGCCTGTATCGTTCCTTCGTTTTGCTGATAGGCGGATAGCACATCACGAGCGACTTCGTAATTGCCTACCCCCATCAAACTTTCGACATAATCAAAATCAAATTGGGCCCGTTGTTCTTCGGAAAAATTTGACACCAAGTTTCTTGACATATTGGCCAAAACCAATAGTTCCCGCGCTATTTCTCCTTTATCACGATAGAGGGTGGCCAAAGACTGAGCGGTGTCGAAGGAGACATAGTTCTTCAAAAATTGGTCATAGCTGAAACGATAGATATCTCCTCTTTTCAGATCGGAGAAATACACAAAGCCCTTGGCCGCACTTGGAAACACATAAAACTCATGAGAGGGCGTCAGGCGATAGAGATCGTGAAAAGACGAAGCGCCCTCATTCCAAATACCCGACCACAGAGAGGACTCATCATCAAAATCAATGATTCCATCCTGATTAGAATCTTTTTCATATCGAGTGAAATAGATAATCTGGCCCTCTCCCGACTGAGCTTGTCCTCCGACCACAGGCCAGACATCCAAATATCGATCAGACGTCAACGAGATGGGCAACAAGGCACCCGCTGAGGGCACCATCTGAAGCGAGCCATTATTCGAAAAAATTACTCCTCCGTTTTCATTCAGGGAAAACGTTGCGGCTTTGGGAATCAGTACGTGGTCAACACCACTTTCGATTTCACGTTGAATCACCGATTGAATTCCTGTGGCTAAATTTTGTTTGAGGTAATACAACGTTTTCTCATCTCTTCCCCATCGCGGAGCTGAATCCCCACTGGTGAGGTCAGTCAGCTTCCTTTCCTCACCCGTCACAACATCCAGGAGGAAAATATCCCCACGTGGATCTGTCTTGTGCGACACATACAAAAGTTTTTGACCATCCTGACTCAGGGCGGGATCTCGATCCACCGCCGGATGTGTTGTGAGTTGACGTGGAAGAGAAGCGGCACCGACTGCCAGAGATCTGATCCAAATATCCGGATTACCCGAACGTTCAGATACAAAACTGACATACCTGCCATCAAGAGACGGAGAGGCGTAATAATCAACTGCAGGGTGAGAGGTTAATTTTTCCAGGTCTGCGGTCACACCAACAGATGGCCAACCACAGAACAGGGAAATGAGACAACCAACGACCACAAATTTTCGCATCAGAACATTCAAATCCATAACGACTTCACAATGTGAGGTTTCGGGGGCGGCGAACTAAGGACCTGAGAGAAAATACCTTGGACCATATCGCGCCAAGATTTGGGTCGGATTTGGACGGAACGATTGAGAAACACCCGAGGCATAGCACAGCTATGGTGAGGGGTTTTCGATTGAGGCCCGTTCAAAGGTGGCTCGAAGATGGGATGCGAGATGTCCAAGTTATTTTCTCTCAGGTCCTAAGAAGCGCCCCACTTAACTATGATTAACGCTTTTCTTTTTTAACCCATTTGCCATTTTCTAATTGAATCATGTCACCTACTCGAGCTTTATCTCGGTTTAAGGAGGCAAACATTTTTCGTATCCTGGGCATATCCTTGTCGGATAAATCCTCGCTCGTTTCAATGACACGACGCATGATCACTTCACGATCTGCATTTTCTTCCTGGACCAAATTTTCTACGAACGGTTGTTGTTTTTCATCGAGACTCTCTGGAATTAAAAGGGTAATCCCACCGACATTATTCTCTCCTATCACAGCTGTGTCCTTAAATTGGTCTATATCATCCTTATTGAAAGACGCTCGCTGCATTGCCCGAATCACCTTTTTTTTCCCAGGAGGAATCGGGGCAGATTTCTGAAGCTTCCCTTTGGGATCAATGTACCGGACTGAGGCCACAAGCAACACTTCTTGTTTTAATTCTTCATAGGTCCCGAGCACTTGATTCTCCAACGCGGTGCGTTCATCTACCACAGTCACCCCCACCAAAGGACCTCCACAACTCACCATACCTCCCAACATCCACAACCCCAGTATTCGCATAAGTTTTTTTGACATATCGCTAAGTCCTAAGACCGGTTTGGGAGACAATGTCCATGATGAACCCCTAGCCATGGAGTAATTGTACAAAGAACATGCCTGACAAGTCACAACCCTAACCTATTGAAAATTTTAGCAATTATTAGTTCCTCATTGCGCCACATGAGACAAGGTACTGTACTAAAGCTGTTTCAGGAACCACAGAGGATTACTCACTTGGAAAAAAGTCATTCAGCGTATCCTGAAGAAGTAATCATCAGACAAATTCCATCATCTAACTGAAAAACCCGTACCAGAAAAAAATCTGTTTGGATTCTAATGTCTTAAAGAACCTTCAAAGCCAATATTATTGAAGGACCAATTTTCCATCCGTTGTGGTTCCATATACCTGGGAACCAGCCATTTTCATCACTTGCCTAATCATTTCCCAATCCGGAATCCCCTCGGTAACCTTTTGAAAGCTTTTCAATTTTCCAACAGGAATCCGATCCAGTTTAAAAGTCGGAAGAAGACCTTCACTAAAGATGATTTCTAACCCCATTACCCCTCGGGCCAATTGAATGGTCACATTGGAGGGATTAGCCAATTTAATCTGTGAACGAGCACCCACGAGCGTCGGGCTACTCCCTTCTGGGTCAAGAAACACTAACACTCGATCTAATGCCTCTTTTCCAATATGGGTAATAAACAAATTAAGTTCTGTCCGGCTCAAATCCAATTGACCCTGTTCCGGTTCAAAAAAGAGAGAGACACCCATGGTCGCGTCCACCACACTGTCCCCTTTGATACGTTCATTTTCCTTCAACAGTTGGTTCAAGTCTAAACGCGCCACTTCTAATCTGGCTGAAACACCAAATTCGTTTCCTGTGTGAACCATAACATTTCCGCCAATACCTCCACCCAACATATTCATGGCCAAATTTTGCACTTTTAGGGCATTGCGATCAAAGAGGAGATGGGTGGAAAAATTCGAAATCGAAAGAAAGCCAAGATCAATCAAGTCAATGTGTACACGTTTTCCTTTTCTCAAATTTGTTCGAAGCTGCGACACAACATCCGTTGGATTAAATGACTGTTCGTAAGAAACCCTGGACCGACTCTCCTGCCATTCCCATCGTTTCCTGAAAGATAGTTCTCCATCAATGTTAACCACTCTCAAACCTGGTTGGCTCACCGTCACATTGTTCGTCGCCAAGCCCAACTGGAGGCTAAGGGGTCCTTTTTCCTTTTTCAGGATATCCACCTTCACCTCAAGATCTCCCAGACCTACCATTCCAGCAGGTTTCAGCACATGTTGAAATTCATCGAGATCAGCACGACCTCTGATTCGGATTTGCGAAAAAAAGTTTTTGATCAAATCGGCAACATCAGGATCCTCCTCGAGGAATCCCTTGAACCCCGAGAGGGAGCCTGTCAGGCTCACATTGGCTCCCTTCATCCCTACGTGAATGGGATCCAAACGAATCTCATTGAAATCATCCACAGTTAGTTGAACCTTGGCAAACACCTCAGCTACCTGAGAGATGGGCAAATCAGAGGGCAATTGAACTTCCTGGATGCCAACATCCGTTTTCACAATGATTTTCGGCCGAAGGCCAGGATCATAGTTCAGCTCAACATTTCCCTCCACACCTGATGTTTGGTATCCCGCAAATTCCCCTCTTCCCGCTTCGATAGCGACTTGTACAGACAGGTCAATAGGTACATTAAACTGGTTGATTTCTTCGGGGTTGGGGATTTGCCCATGGGTGTGAAGAGAGACGGATACTTTTCCCCCAAGGTCTTGCCCCTTCATTGCGGTCAAGGCTTCGCCGGACATCTGATTCAGAAGTTCTTGAATATTGATATAGGGAACTTCTATGTTGGCATGAAATTCCTCTCCCTCCATTTGGTACCCACCGGAAACTGAGAGTGCTAATATGGGATCACTGCTCAGACGGAGTTCTTGAACCTCAAAATTCTTTTTCAGTAGATCCTCAGAAGTTTTCAATGAAAGCACAAGATCCGGAACCGCCACCGAGAAAGAAGGCTGGTGCAGGTTCATTTCACGAACATGAATGTTGACGGTATCTTGGGATTGCAATTCTGTGAATGTATACGTAGGCGTGATTTTTCCTAAGACCTTTGAATGAAGGGTAAGAGCAGTATCTCCAACCGTCGTCATGTCTGCATATTGGAGATCAACCAGATGAAGCGCCGTTGAGAGAGAACCTTGGACAACCCCTGTTTCCCCTGTATAGTCTCCGTTTAGCGAAACCGAGAGATCCTCAACCCTTCCGCTAGCTGGCAAGGCCTCAACCACCCCATCTAATTCACTCACATGGAGGCCTCCCGTGAAATTCAGAATCTGCGGTTGAAACTCTGAATCGAGAACTCCCTGAAGCTCAACCGTTATCAAGTCTGTGCTTGGCATTTTCGTTAACGTGATGCCGGCAAGAAAATCCTGAGGAACCAGAGAAAGAATCCGTTCAACATGAGGCTCCACCCGTGTAGAAATTGACAGATTCATGGTCTTGGTGGATTGATCAGTTGCGACATCCCCCATGACCGTGACAGTCGCATAATCTCCTACCTGAACCCCAAAATCTTTTACCGTTACTTCTTGCAGATGGTGATTGCCTACCGCCTCTAATGTCACCGTTAAAGGAAGCGTCATCGCTTTCATAGGCTCAAAGGGTGGAATACCTGCAAGAGTGGAGAAAGTAACCTTTCCAGACACAGGACCAATCATAAAAAAATCACCAGATGTTTCAAGGTGCGTATTCTGGAGAGAATATTCCTGGTAGGCCATATCCTCCGAATCAACAAGGAGGTGAAGACTGGCAGATTCTGGTTGGTTGTCTTTCACCACAATATCTGTCATGTCAAGCCCAATTTGTGTCTTTCCCATTCCTACACTCATTGCAGGAAAATCAACCTGTAAATCTCGAACATCTACACGAACATTCACTTCACCCTCAAAGCCTGATTCCAAAAGTTTTCCCTTGACGGTCCCACTTGGTGAGAGGACACCAGCTACGCTGAGCTCGTTCAATTCAGGAGGGATAAACTCTTTCACAGTTTCAAGTACCGAACCCAGATTAATGGTCACGTCTTGTAAAGACAGATCAACGGTGGGATGACCCAAAAATTCTTGAACTTGACCAGATACGCTCATACTCATTCTGGAATCAGAGCCTAGACTCAGATCCTCGATGTGAAGATGATGATTCTGTAAATCCGCCCTGATCACAAAGGTGGAAGACAAGGGGAATCGAACTTTCTTTCCATCCATATCCAAGGCGATATCAACTATCTGCATTGCCCCCTCTAACTCTGCCTGCGTCTCGGTGATCCCTCCAGATATTTCTAGATTAAAGTCCCTGACAATTGCCGACATCGTGGGGTTGACGATCACTGTGACATGTGATCGGCTGATGATAAAGGCATCCAGTTCAAGTGAAATCGGAATTGGAGGCAGTTCAGGAGACTTATCAGAAATGGATAGAGGTGGAATCTCTTCTTCATCGGGTTCTGGTTCCACAGTTGACCCCTGAAAATCTTCGAGATTTAATGAAACCTGAGCACCTTCAATGGATATCTCATTGATTTTCACTCTTTGCTGAAAAAGGGCCAACAGGTTGTAATCGAAATTTAATCGCTTCAGGGTCAGAAGGGATTGATTATTTTTTTGGAAATCCACATTTCGAAGTTCCAATCCCGTGAGGATGTTAAAGGATAAGGAATCAATCTGAACCGTTCCTTGTAAAATTTCTGAACCTCGAGTCTCTAGTTCTTGTTTCACGACCTCCGCGGGAAATAAATAGGTCAGAAAAAGAGCTATGCCCACCAAAAAGAGGAAAAGAATGGTAACAAGAATCACACCCCCCTTGAGGATTTTTCTCAAGAAAGATGAACGAGGAGAAGACGAACGTTCTTCTTCCGGACTTGGATCAGACACACCCCATTCCCTTCACCGCTTACCTCCAAACCTTAATTGCCCATCAGAGGGTCTTGAGCACCTGACAGTTTTCATCTTAGGAGCCTGTCCGACATTAGCGGATCTACTGCGATTGCGCTAGATTTGGCCAGCTTTTCCGATCCTTTTCGTTAAATAGTCACCACTATTCGCCTCAAACGATCGAAAAACCTGCCTCAAACCAGCACAATCTCGCGACGATCCCTAATGTCAGACAGGCTCCTTGTGCCCGCACTCAGCGGAATATCTCCATCATGAGGGAGCAATCTACCATGAACCGATTACGGGGGAAATAGTGGATTGACCATCTCTTTCCTTCTTAAAACAAACCTTGAAACGCTCTACCACTATTCAGAATCATTTTTTGGCGGTCCATCATGTCTTGTCACTGAACCGATGTCCAAAGAGTAAGTTGTGAACGAAAAATGAGGGTTCGAGAGGAAGTTTGTAACACAATAATGTTGTCATTCCCCTGAATATCCCTGATCTTTTCATTCGACTGAAGATCTTCCGCAAAAAATCCTCCCGTAAAAGCTGAAAAACCCAATACGCGATGATCAGTGATAAGGGCCACAACATGGCTGTGAACAGTCTTCTGATTGAGAATCTCTCGAACGGTGAATTCCTCCATTTTCCACCGACCGGTTTCTGCCTGAAACCCTAAGGCACGGGTATTGGTCAACACCATCACCAAGCGAGGCGTCACATGTACGTCCTTCACCTTTTCTCCAGAATCCAATCGTTTTTCTTTCCATCTCCGAAGAATTCCTGAAAACCCCAATACCCTTCGCGATGTCTGCACCACAGCATTCAATCCTTTGGCTTCAGCCAGGATTATCTCCTCACCTGCCCTCAAACGAAACCGGACAAGACCTTGCCCTGAGGTGACCCCGACCACATGATTGGATTGAATGACCACTCCAACTTGATCCGTAATCTGTCCTTGTGCGCCACACACAGACACTAAAACCACCACGAGGACAATTTGGATATACCCTATCCCTACCAGGGAATTTTGTGGTCTCACTTTACGCTTTTTTCCTGATGAGGTTATTTTTGAGTTCGACATATTCAAAAGACTCCAGAAACCTGCACTCACCTTCCTGCCCATGTGTCCAAGAAGAGGGAAGCCCTTCAAATGTGACACTATATATTTTCATGTGGCCCATTGAGAAATCTTGATTTCTTGAATCCTTCTCGCCCGCCGATTATGATGTGAACATATGTCCATTCGGCTTATTACTTTTTTTGGGAAAAAGATCATGCCCCTCAACAGATTGCCTCATTTGACATTCTCTTCTTTTCGTTTACATGTTCTCACTCCCCTGATTTTGATCTTTGGACTAGGCTTTTCCATGGAAGTAACCGCCATGGTATCCCCCTCTCAAACTACGGAACACCAGGGCACCCATGTGCCGATCAAAAACATTATTCTGTATTCTAGCGGAGTTGGGTTTTTTCAGCACGAAGGAACGATTGAGGGGCCAACCCACATCGATTTCCGATTTCGAACCGAGGCCATTAATGATTTACTCAAAAGCCTGGTTGTCCAAGATGGATCAGGAGGATCGAATACCACCATTATCTATGATTCCCATGATCCTCTTTCGAAAACCCTTCAAGGATTCGGGATTGATCTCACGACCAACCCCTCCCTAGGCCAGTTACTCAATCAACTCCGTGGAGAGTCGATTGAGATTGAAATTCCGAATCCCCTCGCAGGGAAAATTTTGGGAGTTGAAACCAAAACCCAGCAATTAGTGCATGGGGCCTCGCCAACTCTCCTGAAAGTTGAATACCTCAATATTGTGACAGAGACTGGACTTCGATCTATTCCCCTCAACGATATACATAACCTTCAATTTCGGAACAGCCACTTAAACCAAGAATTACACCAGGCGTTGGCAATTCTGGCCTCTGGGCACGACTCCCAACGGAAAACGGTCAGCATACACTTTGATGATTCCGGCACCCATGAGGTTTCCATTGGGTACCTCACTGAAAGCCCAGTATGGAAAACTAGCTATCGACTCGTTCTCCAAAAAGACCAAGACCCGTTTCTCCAGGGCTGGGCCATCGTGGAAAACACCACCGATTTTGATTGGAACCAAGTCCATCTCTCTCTTGCTTCTGGTCGGCCTCTGTCTTTTACCATGAACCTGTATCAACCATTGTATATTCCCAGACCACATATTGATCTGGAACTCTATCAATCCTTACGGCCGCCCTTGTATGAAGATGATCTGGCCCAACGTCCGGAAGAAGCCCTAGATTTCTCCAGAAGGGAACGAAAATTCTTTGGGTTTTTGGCAAACTCTGGAGGATTTGCCGAGAAAGCTCTCGCACAAGCTATGCTCTCACCACGCTCTCCCTCTTTCATGGATAGGGGGCAAGAGTTGTCAGCTCGAGCTCACGGAGTCCAAACGGGTGAAGTGTTTCATTATGTTCTAGACGCCCCCGTAACCCTCACTCGTCAAACCTCAGCCATGCTCCCCATTATTAATCAAACGGTTTCAGGCAACAAAGTTTCTATTTTTAATGCTACCGTTCACGAGAAACATCCTCTCAATGGGTATCGGTTAAAAAACATATCCTCTAATTATCTTATGCAAGGCCCGATCACAGTGTATGATGAACAAGCCTATGCGGGAGATGCCCGTCTCCAAGACCTGGCACCCGGTCAAGATCGACTTATCAGTTATGCACTCGATCTCCGAACAGAAGTGAGTTCCGTCGTAACTCAGGATCCCCAAGAAATCGTGGCCATCAGCATTCGAAAAGGAACCCTTCTTGCCACCAAAAAATTGTTCGACAGCGAACCTATCAGATCAGGAGTAAGAATCCACAGCCACACCCTGTTCTGATTGAACATCCCGTTTCTTCCCATTGGGAACTCACCTCACCTGTAAAGCCCTTAGAACAAACCCGTGACGTCTATCGATTTCAGATTGATCTTCCCTCCTCTGGTGAAGCCAATCTTGAGGTACACGAAACATCCCAAACACAACAAACCATACAATTGACGACAATCAGGACAAACCTCCTGGCATTCTATCTCAAGGCTCCCAAGATCACTCAGCAGGCGAAAGAAGCCCTCCAACACCTTGCAGATCTCCGCAATCAATTGGATCGGGTCACACAACAACGATCGCAATTAGAAAATCGTCAGGACAAAATTGTGGCTGAGCAAAAACGAATTCGAGATAATATGAGTCGATTGTCGAATAACTCCAACTTATTTCATCGGTACACCCGAAAATTGAACGATCAAGAAACCGAATTAGAAGGGTTACAACAAGAAACTCAGACGCTCATTCCACAAGAAACACAACAGAAGCAAGCCATCACAGATTATCTACTGAATTTAGATATTCAATAAAGACTTTTATTTCCAAAAATTACCCCACCCTTTCAATAAACCTTCCGCAACTTCCTTTCATCTTTTTCCTGAGGAACGGTTACCCCTTTGAACAAATCCTTGTTGGATCGTGCCCCTTTGAAATTCCCAGGTAGCCTTCAACAATACTTGCAATCCTCACCAATTCACTTCACCATGCGCTCGGCTCGATGGGAAACATCTCATTTTTTTTAATTAACTCTTTAGCCAAATCACACATGACCGCCTCCACACCATCATCAACATTCTGGTTCTGGGATTTTCTTAAATTACTCCTTGGGCCCAAAATGTTGGTGATGCTACTGACTGGGTTTTCGTCAGGATTGCCCCTCCTCCTTACAGGGTCAACTATTAAATGGTGGATGCGTGAGGAGGGTCTTGACCTCACCACAATCGGATTTTTTGGCTTAGTGGGGTTGCCTTATACTCTCAAATTTGTGTGGGCTCCTGTGATGGATTGGTTTGTTCCTCCTCACCTGGGACGACGTCGTGGGTGGATGCTCGGAACACAAATTTCGTTGTTCGTAGCAATTTCCCTTATCGGATTTACCAATCCGATTTCCAATTTGTTAAGTGTCGTTGTCCTTTGTGCCCTCATTACCTTCTTAAGCGCTAGTCAAGATATTGTCCTTGATGCCTATCGCCGAGAATTTCTTAAAGACGAAGAACTAGGAATTGGATCGTCAATCTTTATTGGGGGATATCGACTAGGGTTATTGGTCGCTGGAGCTTTTGCTCTTTTTTTGGTCGATCAGGAATGGCTATCCTGGCAAACCGTTTACTTGATCATGGGAGGGTTCATGTTTGTAGGTCTCCTGACTACCCTCTATGCCCCAGAACCAAAGATTGATGTCCCTACACCGAAATCCCTTCGCGAAGCAGTAGTTGGTCCCTTTACCGAATTTTTTGGACGACCCGGTTCGCTCCTTATTCTAGGATTCATTTTGCTATACAAAATTGGAGACAGTATGGGCGCTGAGATGCTCTCTCCCTTTATTTTTGATTTGGGAATTTCCAAAACAGAGTATGCTGTCATCGGCAAAACTTTTGGCCTGTTTTCCCTCATTGCCGGAGGTTTGCTAGGAGGATTGATAATCTATCGGATTGGTATTCTCAAATCCCTCTTGATCTTTGGCATATTGCAGATGCTTTCCACTGCTGGATTTGCCATCTTGGCATCAATCGGAAATAACATACCAGTGTTTACCGCTGTCATTGCCTTTGAAACTATTACCAGTGGCCTGGGCACCACTGCGTATGTTGCCTTTATGGCCACCGTGACCAATAAACGGTTTACGGCCACTCAATATGCCTTACTCACAAGTATAATGGGCATCCCACGGGTGGTGTTTGGATCGTTTACGGGTTTATTGGCGGAAACTTTAGGTTGGGAGGGATTTTATATACTCTGTACGTTATTAGCGATTCCTGGTCTGCTTCTTATCTCAAAAATTTCTAAACTCAGTTCTCCCTCTTCTTCTTCTTAACACCCCTTCTTACCAGGTCATTTTCAACAATCACCCAAATATTAGAATTTTTTAATCCAGTTCTCATTCAATCTTCATGTTTCCTTGATAGAGTGGGAACGAATGAACAGACAAACCTCCCATGGGTTTGATGTCCTAATGCCTTAGGGAGCATGGGGAATGGCCCTTTACACGAACAAGGCCCCCCAAACCTTGAATGACCGTGTAGCAGATCAGTTCAGGCTCATTCCCCATCCTCCCCAAAGGATCCTTCAGATCTCCTTCCTATTCCCTCTGATAACATTCAATCGAAAACCTATGGTTTTTTTAGAGGAAACCAAGGAATAATCGCATTGGTGGTCCGTTGATATTCCCGATATCCTTCTCCACGACTCGCAAGAGCTTGCGCTTCAGTGAAGGGGATTCCACTCACCTTGAGTAAGGCCGTGATCATCAAGGCAGGGCCCATCAAAGTCAGCCACCCATTGGGAATACCTATTCCCATAACCGCATAGGCACACCACATCATTCCTTCAAAAAAGTAATTCGGATGTCGGGAATAGCGCCAAAGCCCTTGCATGCAAGTCTTCCCGACGTGGCTGGGATCAGCCCGAAACCTAGCCAATTGCGAATCCGCCAGGGCCTCTCCACTGAAAGCCACCATCCACAGGACCACTCCTATCATTTCGACAACCGTCCAAAGTGGTTGGGGATTATTCATGAGAACCAGAAAGGGAAGGGCCAATACGACAATCGCCAAGGCTTGACCTTGGAAATACACAAAAAACCCCAAGACATCGTAGTCGCCTAAACGCTGTCTCAACGCTTGATATCGTGCGTCTTCTGGCTTGCCTATGACTCGATCACGGAGAAGGTGCAGACCTAATCGCAATCCATACAGCACCCCCATGGCTGACAACAGCAACCGTCGATCACTATCTCCAGTCGTTTCCCATCCATACCATATGGACACCAGGACAAAGCCTAGACAAAAACCAATGTCTGCTAACACAGCATTTTGATGAATTCGATAGGCAAACCACAGAACGAGCAGGAGGGGAGCAGTCAACAGCCACCCTGAGAATACCAACTCAGAAGGCGTAAATGGGAGGGACATGAATCACAAAATCCAGAATCAGCAGAACTTATTATGGACGGACCCTAGACTAAAGGAAGTTACAAAAACCTCTCGTGACGGCCACACTCATTTTCTATCCTGCCCTGAGAGTCATCTGACTTCGAACGTGCTGAGGATCTGACTCCATTTGCTCCTCAACATCAAGAAGAAAAATATGTTCCGGTAGAATGTTTCCCTCTTCAATGAGATAGGCCTTAATAGCCTTTCCCCGTTCCTGGGCTAACAAGCGAAGTTGAGCCTCTATCACTTCAATATCCTGTAATAATCGAAGTTTCATCTCTTGAATAGGGATTTCTTGTTTGGGTTTCTCGTCCTCGTTTTCCATGTCCTCTTGACTGTTGGCCTCTGGATCGCCCTGGCCCTCAAGAAACACCTGATCAGGGTACTGTTGGATATAGATTTGCCTTATCAGTTGCAACGTTTCTTCATCCGTCAATACCAATTCCCCTTGTTGTGCATTGATGGGCAACCCTGACTTTTGCAGTTCTGCCATTTTTACTTGCCAAAGTCGAGCATGTAATTCATTTTCTACCATCGCGGCTTGATCCACCTTTGAGTGATATCCACCAGTGATTTCCAACTGAAGGCCCGGTCGTTCTACCAGAGCATTGGACAACGAATTCAATTTGTCTAACTGTGCCAGAGAAATATCTGCACTTCCCGGTTCAAATTCTAAAAAAGAAAACTCCTCTCCATCTCCCCCAAGTAAACTTCCCAAGGCCGCAAAGGGCGAGGTCACGATTTTTGTCACAAGGTTGACCAGCACATTCAAGATTAACTCTCCATACTGAAATTCTGGATCATTCAAATCACCACGCACAGGCAAATCGATATCAATATTTCCATGTCGGTCTTTTAATAAGGCTATGGCCAATTTGACTGGAAGGGAGGTTGCATCGGGACTGTCCGCCGCTTCCCCAAGGGTCAATTGCTCAAAGTGTATGATGTTTTCTGCCTCCAAAATCTTTTCCGATAGTTTATAGCGAAGATCCAAGGACAACTTGCCCTTTTTAATGGGATATCCCGCAAATTTCCCTGAATAAGAAGAGATGGTCGTTAATTCCACATTTTTAAATGAGAGCGCAATATCGGTAAACGCCTCTTCGCTCAGCGGATTAATTTGCCCGGAAATTTTCACAGGAGCAAAGGCATCGATCTCACCTTCCAAGAGAACATCGGCTTTAGTCATTTGCTCAGAGGATAGCCCCTGAATCGTTCCATTTAAATTTTGGATGCCTGTTTCCACATTCGGCTCTACGGAATAATCAGCAAAATTCGTGGATGCATTAATCAGGCGCACGGTGCCAATTTTGACTGGAACCGCTGGGGTAGTCTCCGGTTGTTCTTGTGGTTCTTGATTTCCCCCCATGTCCTTTGCTGATTCCGATGTCTCTTGATCTCCAGACGTTCGAAATACCTGCGAGATATTCGTGGTGTGATCCGCAAAGATGGTCACACGTGCATAGAGGTCTTCAGCCACCACTTCTTTCACTGATACACGAGTCGGTTCCAGGTCTAATGAAATCCCCAACACAGACACATTGGCCCACTTCACAAAGTCCTCAGATAACTTCTTATCCCTCAACACGAGTTGCATCACATTCATCATTCCTGAATAGTGAAGCATGGGCTCAGTGTCCGATATCGGACCATATTTGAGGTTTCCTTTCAGATTGAGCGCACCTTCAACAATCTCCAAATCAGCTATAGAATCTAAATAGGGTTGATACGGTTTGAATCCCACATGCTGGATATCCAAGGCAAGGTCCGTTCCCAACGGTTCCCGTCGAACCTGGCCCATCACATCAATTTGGCCCGTTTGATTGAAACCAAGATGCACATCGAGCTCTATGGGTTGCTCAGGCTGTGTGCTCACATGGCGAATCTTTAGATCAATAGGATCGAGTGCCAGGCTGACGGGGCTCTCAGGAACCCGATCTTCAAATGCCACCGCATAATGGTTTAACAGAATTTCTTGAATATCCACTTTCCATGGTTTGCTTTCTTGAGCGGGAGTTCCCTCCTGAGGTTCTGAAGGAGCCGGAAGGTGCTCTTCCTGTTGAGGAGGAATCCAGGATTCATAGTTGATCGTTCCATCGGCATTTCTCCATCCTTGAAACTGACCTCCTTGGGAATTGATCATCGCAATGACAACTTGTCGTTCGGTGACATTCACTTCCACACCACTCACCTCAAATGACGCAATAGATATGAGGGGGTCAGCATCCCTCTCTCCCACCTTCAAATTCTTGAGGGAAAGTTCTGCTCCATTCAGGGAAAAGGCGGGTGGGTCCTGACTGGCATCCAAGACATAATCGGTTCGAACGGTGAGAACCCCATCCGTAATCGCAAAAGGAAATTCTTCTCTCACATATTGCCACATACTTGGAAGCTGAATCCCATTGATGGCCAATGTTCCACGTAAACGTAATGGGTTTAATGCTAACGTGCCTTCCCATTCCAAGCTATCGCCATCTCCAATTTCTGCTTTGAGAGAATAGGAACTTTCTCCATCAGG
>CAZKRH010000088.1:0-1791 GCA_964555115.1 uncultured Nitrospiraceae bacterium
CCATGGCTAGTAAGAAAAACTTAAGGGTCAATTAAAGGGGTCGGGAGTCTTTATTTGACAATTTTGCAGGGGAAGGGGCCCCAATCTTTTGTTGTCATTCAAGCTATGCGGATGAATTTCTAGAAGGGACACTTTGCCCGAAGCCACCAAGAGAAAAGGTCTTTTGGAAAATTTAATTTTTTGGTTGCATGTTGCAAATGACTTCATGTATAGTTCATCCCCGTTTGTGCCTTGTAGTTTGATCATCTCTTTTTCAAGGCTGTTCGTCGTCGGTTTTCTGGAGGAATGTTGATTTGATCGGAAGTTAATCTCAGCCGCTACGGTTTTCTCGCCCTCGGTCTGTATCTTCCTGTTGTCTGTTCTCCAATTATCCTCACAATTCCAATTTAAGGAGGAAGTCATATGACTTCAAAGCTCTATGTGGGTGGTTTGCCCTTTTCTACGACTGACCAGGAGTTGAAAAGATTGTTTGATACGCACGGGACTGTTGAGTCAGCGATTGTGATAAAGGACAAATTGTCTGGCCGCTCCCGGGGCTTCGGCTTTGTGGAAATGTCCAATGGCCAGGAAGGCGTCACCGCTATTGCCGAGCTGAATGGTACGGAGTTAGGTGGACGCTCGTTGCTGGTCAACGAGACCAGACCTCAGATGCCCCGACAAGATAGGGTCGGAATGGGCTGGCAATAGGATTTGTCAATTTGATCAAGGGTTAGGAGGGCTGACCATCATCCAGAAGGGGGCACCTCCAACAGGTGATGGGCCAAACTTCCCCTAGCATTCCTGGTGGCTTCTTCAGCCACTTGGTAAAAGGTGGAGGCGGATAACATGAAAGGTTGGTGGGAACAGATGAAAAAATCTACGAAAAAATCTGAAGGTGAAGTCAACATAGCAACTGAGGCTGCCTCGAACCCAGCTGTCCTGGTAGAAAGTGTGACCCAGGATGAGCCTACTCCGGGGCATCGTGCCCCAACCCTGACCGAGGTGCAAGGGTTCATTGCCCAGTGTGCCTATGAACGGTATGCGCAACGGGGATTCCAGGATGGATACCATGAGGACGACTGGCTCCAGGCCGAAAAGCAGGTTTTGGCTCAGGCTTCATGATCTTTGGGTGCCAGACCCTTGTCGATTGCTGGCAAGTTGCTAGGAGTCTCCTTAATCGGTGCACGTTCCAGCCAATCCCGTATTGAAATCTGTATTCCATAGACAAGGAACGAGCAGGATACTCTTTTCCGAAGCCAGTTGGGAGTTGTGGCTGGTTTGGCTGCATGGGGAATCTTTTGAGGGCAGGTCCTGACAAGGATTTTCATTGATAGGAAGGACATTTGGCGATGATGAATAGAGGGGGGATTCTCCGTCATGAACAGACATCTTAGAGTTGGTACGGCTATTATCATGGTGGGGTTTTTTTCGGTTCTCCTTATGCCGGGCACAACGGCAACTTCCCTGACTCCTGTTTATACCAAAGCCGACATCGTTGGAGGGCCATCTTCCATTGGATATTCTGCAAGCTTTTGGGGTGACCACCCGACTCTCTCTGATGAGACCCTTGCCGCACTCACTGTGTATCTTGAAGCGAGGGGAGAGAGTTTCGCAGGCAAGTTGGCGGTGGCTGCTGTTATCAGGAATAGAATGAAGCTACGGTATCAAAGTGATGGAACGATAAAAGGAACCGTATTGAAACCCAGTCAATTTCAGCCCTGGAATTTTAAACGCCCCCATCAGGTGCGTTTCGATCTCAGAAATAAGGAAATGCGGGATAGCTTACTGGCTTGGCGACTTGTCCAGGATGGA
>CAZKRH010000089.1:0-31493 GCA_964555115.1 uncultured Nitrospiraceae bacterium
TGCTCCTTGTTTGCTACTTGAAGGAGGTTCGACGAGGCTAGCAGGAATGCGCAGTACCTCGGACACGACATCCACAACCATCCCAATGATGATTCGAGAAATATCCACGACGATAATCCGGGTCTCTTTGGTGCGCTCTTCAGTCGGAAGCCCAAATCGTAATCGCAAATCCACAATGGGGATCACTTTCCCCCGAAGATTGATCACCCCCTCAACATAATGGGGAGCCTTGGGAACCTTGGTAATTTCAACCATTCTGATAATTTCCTGCACTTCTAAAATATCGACGGCATATTCTTCAGTGCCAATGACAAAACTCACCATTTGGTGGACATCTTCAGCCAATTCTGAAGTATCCTCAGTTAGTCTCGCTTCAGCCGTTTGAATCATATAGCTATCCTCCCCTGGAATAAGGAAGTTTTCCTTTTTCTCTTTTCTTTTCGTCCAATTTCCCTAAGAACCTTATCCCTTTTTGCCAGTTTTTGAAATTTTTTCTCAAAAGAAGCTTTTTTTTTACAAAAACACTCAATTAGGAGGCCAGAACCTTAACTCTGCCTCCTACTTGATCCCGTATTTCATCAGCCATACCAGACAGAGGAATCACGTGATGGACACAGCCACTATCAACCACAGCTTTCGGCATACTATAAATGAGACAGCTGGACTCATCTTGTGCCAGCGTCACCCCACCGGCTTGTTTGATAGACTGCATGCCCTTTAAACCATCTTGCCCCATTCCAGTCAGAATGACCCCAACCACATTTCTTCCATTGACCTGGGCAGCCGAGGTCATCATGACATCCACAGAAGGACGATGGTGCAGCTCATGTGGATGATCAGAAAGTTGAATGGCCATTCCCTGAGCACCCCGACTTTCAAGTCTCAAATGTTGTCCACCAGGAGCAACCAACACCACACCAGGCTTGATCATGTCATTTGGCTCAGCCTCTCGAACGGTAAGTTGGCATATCTGGTTGAGGCGATTAGCAAAAGATTTGGTGAAGAACTTGGGCATATGGTGCGTGGACTATTTTCAAGAACATTGAGTAGCTACTATGGAAAAAGGGAGGAAGGAAGGGACACAGCAACACCTTACAGATATTTCACCAATGCCTCCTGGAGAACATTAGGATCAAATTTGGTGACATAATCCGTTACCCCCACGGACTTCCCTTTTTCGACATTACAGTTTCCCGATAAAGAAGAATGCATGAGAATGGGGAGACTGGACATTCTCGGATCTGACCGGATATTTTTGGTTAACGTGAATCCATCCATTTCCGGCATCTCAATATCGGTGAGAATGAGTTGCAGACGATCCGACAGTGGCTTGCCAACTCGATCGGCCTCATCAGCCAACACCTTCAAAAATTCAAGGGCTTCCTTACCCGTAACACACTCATCATAGGTTACCCCTAAGCGCTCAAGCGTTTTCGTAATTTGTTTACGGGCCACCAATGAATCATCAGCCAACAGGACCCGTTTCCCCACTAACTTGGGAACCTCTGAAACATTTTTATACATTTCTTCATCTGATCGTGGATGTAATTCAGCAAGAATTTTTTCCACATCCAAGATCAACACCATTCGCCCATCATCCAATTTGGTCACGGCCGTGACGGCCCCACGGGTACTACTGCGAACCATGGGAGGAGGGGTATGGATTCGCTCCCAAGACATCCGAATTATCCGATCAACCTCGGCAACCAAAAACCCCTGTTTATTATCATTGTATTCCGTAATGATCAGTTTTTTATGGCTCTCTTCCTCGTCTCCTGGGATACCTATCGCCTTTCTGAGATTCACTAAGGGGATATTTTCCCCTCGCAAATTGACCAGCCCAAGGACGCGAGGATCAGAATCGGGAATTTTGGTGATTGGCGGAAGTTTCATCACTTCACGGATCTTAAACACGTTAATGCCATAAATTTCTTCAGTGCCCAAGCCAAACATCAATAATTCCATTTTATTGGCACCGGCAAGCCTAGTCCGCTGATCAATTTCGGCCATCCACTTTGACATTATGTCCTCCTACTGCCATCCAGTTCTGATCTGGACAATGAATCTTTTCTTCTAGGCTATAGACCTGATGGAGATACAATCTCCGGTGATGTCAACGTCCTGCTATCAGTTGTTTACGCAACCCTTGCTTTGAGACCGGTTCCCACACGTTGTACCATTTCGGCCATATCGAGAATCAACACCACTTTCCCATCACCAGTAATTGTGGCACCCGCCACACCGGAGATATCAGCAAGAAACTCCCCTAGCGACTTAATCACCACTTCTTCCTGGGTCCGTAAACGATCAACCACAATTCCCAATTCTCGATCTCCCACAGCCACCACGACCACATAAGACTCTTCAGAATGGTTCACACAGGGAATACTAAATTCATCCGCTAATCGTACCAGCGGAAGAATTCTTTCCCTAAGGTTAAGAACGGCTTTTCCATTCACCGTCTTCATTTCACTTTGCGTAACCTTGACCGCCTCCACCACTGTCGCAAGGGGAATCGCAAAGGTGGAACTTTCAACCTGAACTAACAATGCCTGAATAATGGCCACCGTTAACGGGAGCCTAATGGTCACCTGGCAACCCCTACCCTCTTCAGAATCTAATTCAATGCTCCCATTCATCCGACTGATATTCGTTCGGACCACATCCATACCGACGCCACGACCTGACACATCACTCACGACGTCCGCAGTACTAAAGCCAGGTTGAAAAATTAAATTCATCGCTTCCCGCTTATCCATTCCTGCAAGATCACTTTCACCAACCAAACCTTTCTCCAAAGCTTTGGCCATGATTTTTTTTACTTGCAGACCGCGTCCATCATCACTGATACGAATGACAATGCTGTTCCCTTCTTGAGAAGCCTGGAGGGAAATGGTTCCTTCTAAGGATTTTCCAATTGCCTGACGTTCGGTCGCCGTCTCGATCGCATGGTCGAGGGAATTCCGAACTAAATGTACAAGAGGATCGCCAAGTTCGTCAGCCACAGACTTATCCACTTCGGTCTCTTCCCCTTTTAACTCTAAGCGAATTTGTTTCCCCAACTTACTGGACAAATCTCGAACCAACCTGGGAAACTTAGCAAACACTTTCCGCATGGGAACCATTCGGGTTTTCATGACAGCCAACTGCAAGTCACTTGTCACCAGGTTCAGTTGGGCAATGGTTGTGCTTAATTCGCGTACAAGCTGATCATTTTCAAATTTTTCTTCGAGTCCCGTCCCCAACTTCATAATCCGATTACGGCCCAACACCAATTCTCCCACCAGATTCATCACATGATCGAGCCGCCAAGTTTCCACCCGAACACTTTGATCTTCCTCTCGCCCTCCATGGGATTTACCTTGTTGAGTTTTGTTCGCAACTTCCATAGTCCGAGAAGCTACTTCGGACATTTTGCTCAACATTTCGGACAAAGGGGCAACAGCGGGAGGAGCAGGATTGGGTACGGGGAGAGGATCTTGGCGCGCGACTTCTTGAACAGGTGCGTTGACTTGTTCAGCCTTCTGGGTGGATGCTGACGAAGTGGATTCCGTCTGTTGGATTTCTTCCTGTTGAGAAGCTTTTGTAGTCGGCTCAGAGGCCGACTCTGAGGCCGCCGGAGCTGGAGAAGGAGCCGGAGAAGAATCGGCTAAATCTGCCGCACTCTCAATCGTTAAAGAGAGTTTCATCACGATCGCTCGCGTATCAACATTCGCATCCGCACCAGTATCTCGGATATCCGTTTGGATGAGTTTGATAATGTCAATCGCTTCGAAAATGATATCAATAACGGGCTTGGTCACAGACATGTCCCCATTCCGAAGCATATTGAGAAGACTTTCCCCTTGATGTGCCACCTCCACCAAATGATTAAAACCTAAAAACCCTGCGGAACCTTTCATGCTATGCATGACCCGAAAGATTTCGTTTAGAAGGTCTGTATTATTGGGGTCAGATTTTAATTGAATAAAATGTTGATCTAAGGCTTCCAGCATTTCCGTGCTTTCAGCCAAAAAATCAGCCAAGATTTCCTTCATTGCATCATTCATTGGAGCATCCCCCATGCATCAGGGATAAAAAAGGTAGGATCAAAAAGGCGCGACACGTTCGGTGGAGTGAATGCCATGACTCGTTTCATCAGGAACATTAATTAAATCCAAATTCTCCTAAGATATCATCCACAAGATCCTGCTGAAGGGCCGTAGAACGTGTTTGTTCTAACTGTTTCAACATCTCATATCCACGCTCTTCCTTGGCATTGTTATTCGATTTGGCATCGGCAAGATCTTTTTCTTTGAGTCCGAACACCACCACAAGCTTCAACAACTTATGTTGCACATCATCAAGAATGGTCACAAGTTTTTTCACTCGTTGGGCGACTAAATCCTGAAATGACAGCGCCACATTGATATCCAGCAATCGAGATTCATCTTCGCCTAATTTTTTGGAAATGAGATCGAGTTTTTCAGCCAGTTGGGCCGCATTGATCGATCCCTCGTTTCCCTTCATGTCTCCCTGCAGATCACTGATGAGTTGTTTAATCTGGGATCGACTTTCTTCAATCTGTTCCGTCAGGGTCATGACCTTATGGGTTCCCTCTTCCGTTAATCGCGAAAGATCACCCAGGAAATCTGTTGCTTGGGGAAGTTGGTCTGCAGTGGTCGCCACTGGGGCTTCCATTTCGCGAATGGCGCGAGTCGTGGCCTCAACCTATTTGGCTAATTCTCCTAATTCATCATAAATCGAATGATCCTCTTCTTGTTCTTGAACCGCCTGACTCTCAAAATCCTCTGGCCCTCGATCAATGAGCATATACATCCTCCATCTGTCGGATACGAGACCCCGACGTCCCCCCCCTCCACGATCAAGCCTGCACTGGGGTTTTCTTGGCAAATATTTTGTTGAGTTTTTCTTGAAGTGCATCAGCCGTAAAGGGTTTCACTACATAATTACTGACACCTGCCTGAACCGCTTCAATGATATTGTCTTTTTGGGCTTCAGCCGTCACCATGAGCACAGGAAGATGTTTCAGGTCCGGATCTGCCCGAATGGCCCGCAACAATTCGATACCTGACATTTCTGGCATATTCCAATCTGATACCACGAGACCAAACTGCGCTGTTTTTAATTTGGCGAGAGCCACTTTCCCATCTTCCGCTTCCATAAAATCCGAATACCCAATTTGCTTTAAGACATTTTTGACAATACGTCGCATGGTGGACATATCATCAACCACCAACACCTTCATGGAGAGATCTAAGTCCGACATAGGACCTCCTTGTAACAATACTCAGGGAATCTGGCCCCAGTATCCGTATCTAAAACTCTGTAGTGAAAATAGGCTGGCACGAAAAAAATAAGGAAGAGATTCCCAGGGGTGACCGTGTTACACAAATCTAAGGGTACTTCGTGGCACTCCTACACCCTATGACAATTGTGAAGAATACCCGGTGGATAGGTCACCCGATCACCACAGACAGGAAAGAGACCTGTCAGGTGGGGGATCGGGCCGCCAAAAGACCAAAACAAACCACCGAAGTTCTCGCTCTTTACCAGAACCCTACGTGACACCCATCGATGGCCTGAAGGCTTTCTTCTTCTTATCAAGAAGAGAAGCCTCCAACTCAGGGGGTTCCATTAACGTAGAGAAACTGGCTCTTGATGGGCGGAAGGATTCGCGGCCCCTACCCCTTCATCAACTCCGGAATTTTGCACCCACGCTTCGATTTCTTCCCGCATAAATCGCCAATGTTTGCCGACTTTATGCCCTGGAAGACGCCGCTCACGAGCAAGCTTGTAAATCGTGGATTTCGGCACCTTTAAAAATGACGATACTTCGCCCAAAGTCAGTAAATCTTTCATCATGATACCTCATTAAGCCTGATTCTTATTGCTTGGGTTATCGGAGGAGATTTGGCCAAACTTAAGGGAAGAACGTTAGGGAATGAAGAAAATCTTGCCCAGACGATCCTTACAATAGGGATTTGATTGAAGAGGGGGAAAAACCATCAAGGATGAGGCGCTGAGCGTACCAACGAGGATTGAACAATATCAATGATTTCAGGAGTTTCATTAACCCGCATCCCTTGATGAAGAAGTCGCCCAATGAAACACAAGCGTGACCTCATTTCCTGCTTCATTATAGATCACATCGGACATGAGGGTTTTGGCAAGAAAAATACCTCGTCCAGAAACAGAAGCTTCTGAATGAATACCATCTGCCCCTGCCGCAATAACCTTCCTCCAATCAAACCCTTCCCCTTCATCCCGAATGCAACATTTGAACAATTCTTTTTTAAATTGATAACTGGCATCAAGGATGACCCGTCTTCCACTAAATTGTGGATCCTGGCTTCGGCTTTTAATAAGCGATTCATATTGATCATTCATCAACGCCTGAGATTTTTCATCGGCCAAAATGGTCAGGTTTCCATGTTCCATGGCATTAATCAATAATTCCTGTAACGCGACTCGTAAATGCAGTCGATCAGATTCGGATAAGATATTTTCGATAGGGCGAAGAAGGTAATTTAATATTCCTCCTGCAGCTTCAGGGTAGTTATGAATCACTAAACGGCAATCAGATTGATCTAAAGATGAAAACGATTCTGTCTCGATTAATCGTGCACGGACAAGAGATAGGGCTCGACTCGTGATGTTTCGCAGTTCATTTATTTGAAAGGGCTTTCTCAAATAATCAGTCGCCCCGGATTTTAATGCCCGAATGACTGTTTCTTCATCGCCATGTCCTGTGACCACAATGACTGGACATTCTGGACGATGGGCCTTAATGTGACTGGCGACCGCCAATCCATCGCGGTGCGGCATACACACATCCGTAATCACCAAACACGGCTGTTCCTTTTCAAACAATTCCAATGCCTGGGCCCCATCCCTTGCGGTGATCACCTCTAATCCCATCAATTCCAGGGTACTGGTAATGGACTCGAGAACAAGTTCCTCATCATCAGCGACAAGCACCAATTCTCTTGCGGAATTTTGGTTACTCATGGTTGCCTACATTCCTATTGAGCCTGTTCTCTAGGAGATGGACCTGCATCATGGGAAACGTCCGTGAGCAATAGCTGTATTTCTTTGAGTAATACGTCCAAACTGTTGACCAGCCGTTGATAAGTCTCCTGGGCCGCTGATAGATCGTGAGAAGAAGCGAGTTGTTCAAGTTCTCCCGCTAACTCAGATACCGGGCATGACCCAAACGTACCAGCGGAACCTTTTAACGTATGGGCAGCTTTGAGGAGTGGCTCCCATTGTTCTTGTTCTAGGGATTCTCGAATGTTGGTAAGAAGCTCAGGGCCCACATCCATAAATAATTTCATGAGCTCTTTCATGAGCAGGACATCCCCATCTACTTGACGCATGACATCTTCCAAAGAAAAGCTAGTAATGGGGGTATCAGGCAACGTCGTGGTGACCGTGTGGGTGCAAAAATTTGCCTTGGGATACGTGAGTCCAAATTCTTGTTTCTCCATAGGTGTGGAAGAAAGTTTGGGATCTGTGTCCTGAGTTGGAGAAGGCTTGAGCCAGCGATCAATGGCTTGGGATAGCATGTCTGAATTAATGGGTTTGGACAAATAATCGTCCATTCCGGCTTCCAAACATTTCTCCCGGTCACCCTGCATAGCATTGGCGGTCATCGCTACAATAGGCACATGATAGGGAATCTGATATTCGCTACGGCCTACATCCTTTTCCAACCGCTGCTTCTCGCGTTTTCGAATTTCTTGGGTTGCCTGCAATCCATCCATTTCTGGCATTTGCCAATCCATAAGGATCAAGTCAAAATGTTGGGAAAACGCCGTATCGATAGCCTCCTTCCCATTCATGGCACAACATACTTCTATGCCCATTTTTTTCAGAAGGCCTAAGGTGACTTTTTGATTCACCGGGTTATCTTCTACCAATAAAATCCGACCGGATGGGAATGTGGCAGGCACAGGGGAAGACTGAGAGACGAGCTCCTTGCCCGATTGCACAGGACCATTCCCTTCATTCCCCACTCGATCCCCAATACCAAACACTTCTGCTAAACAGGTCAGGAACCGGTTGAAACGAATGGGTTTTTGCAAATAGTGAATGCCTTCCATCCCCTGAGGAGCCTGATGTGACATTCTTTTCCCCCCACACAGAAGAAACACGATGCTCGTAGGCAAAGGAATGTGCTCTCGAATGGATTTCGCAACATCCATGAGTCGTTCTTGATAAAAAGATGCATCCAGGAAAATAATATCAAAAGGTGGATCTCCTGGTCTGAGATTCATCATGCAAGCCGTAGCTTTCTCGAGACTCCCCACACCTTCATAGGACATATGCAGGTCTTCGACCCATTTTTCGATAACCATTCGAGAGAAGGGATGCCCTTCAGCAATGAGCACACGAGCCTTAGGAACAGCGGATGCAAGAGGGGAAAGCGAAAGAGCGGATTGCGAAGAAGCGAGCGGAAGGGGTATGGTGACGACAAAGGAGGTTCCCTTTTCAAGGTGTCCCTCTACCTCAATGGTCCCTCCCATCAGTTCAGCTAACTGTTTGGTAATCGCGAGACCCAAACCCGTCCCACCATATTTCCGGGTGGTGGCAAGATCGGCCTGATTGAACGCTTGAAATAATTTGGTCTTGGCTTCCTCGGAGACACCTATGCCCGTGTCCTGTACGGACAAGCAAAAGTTCAGCGTCTTCTCCGACCTCATCTTCTGGCTACTCACCTTTTCTTTGGCAGGACCCAGAATCTCAATACGAACAAGAACCTCTCCTTGGTCTGTAAATTTGAGCGCATTGCCAACCAGGTTAATGAAAATTTGTCGAACCCGTCCGGGATCCCCAATGACCCGAGTAGGAATCCCTGGGTGAACGAATCCACAGAATTGCAAACCTTTCGCATGAGCTCGAACAGCAAACAACTCCATGACATCTTCAAGGACAGTTCGCAAATCAAATTCAATACTTTCTAAATGAAGTTTGCCTGCCTCGACCTTGGAAAAATCTAAAATATCGTTGATAATCGTCAACAAGCTTTCCGCCGACTTCTGAACCGTCTCCGCATCTTCACGTTGTTCAGGTGATAATTTACCCTCAAGTAATAGGCCCGTGAGGCCTATAATTCCGTTAATCGGAGTTCGAATTTCGTGACTCATCGTAGCGAGAAAGGCGGCTTTGGCTTGAGTGGCCGCTTCAGCTTGAACGAGAGCATGATCAAGCTCCATATTTTTCTGTCCCAGCATATCAACAAACGCACCCAATTCATCCGCGGCATTTTTTCGTTCGGTAATATCCATGCCATATCCACGAACCAATTTGAGGTCCTGCAATGGAAAGAAAAGCCACGCATACTGTTTGAGACCCAAGTCCACTTCCACATCCTGTTCACACACACCCAATTGCAAAGACCGTCGGACAAGGGCCCCTACATTCTGGGGAAGCGCCGAAGAAAATCCTTCCTTTGAAAAACCGGCATCTTCCATGAGTTGTGTCATGGTGGGATTCGCATATAACAAATTGGCTTGTTCATCGAGTTCCACGATTGGAATTGGGCTTTCCTCAGGAATAGACGCCAATCGATGGAGGTCTTCCTCAAGTCGTATTTGAGTACCCAGATCTCGAAAACTGATGACCGATTGGTGCACCCCATGTTCAATCATGGGGACACAGGTTAATTCAACCCACCGGACTTCTCCTGTTCGACAACGAAAAGCTGTTCTGGGAGACCAGGCCGGCTGAGCACCATTGAGGACTGGGGTTAAGGGACAGGAGTCAGAGTCTCCCTCCCCGGAATAGATCACACATTGCACAAGCTCATGGAAGGATTGGCCTACACAGGCCTGTTCACTCCACCCAATCAGACGCACCCCCTCCTGATTCAAACTCACGATTTTTCCTCCCTCGTCAATGAGACAGACACCGAGAGAGAGAGAATTCAACAGAGCTTGTGTAAACGTATTGGGTTGCCCCGTGGAATTTCGAGGTTCCTCAGGAGAAGATGGATTTGTGTCAGAAGTATTCATAACAAACCTAACGCTCTACGCTCTTCCTCCCTTACCGTCCTTATCAACATAAATGGTGAAGATAGGGACTGACATCAAGGCCTTCTTGGTTAGGATTCAATAGGGCATGAATCGTACGATTGGGGTCTCCGGCCACAGGAACCGCTAAATTCACAATCGTGGGTGAGGAATAAGGGTTTCCCTGAGCATCCATCAACAGTTTGATTGAAGGTCGAAGCATATCAGCCTGATTCACACCCACAATGACCCCACGCTCTCCCGTAGATAGCTCAACCAAACTCCCCAGAGGATACACCCCTAAACATTTGATCAATCGCTCAGCTGGACGCTGGATTAATACACCGGTTTTGGCTTTCGCATACAATTCTCGGAGGGCCAACGAGGCCGGAACAGGAGGAGCCCCTCCCCAACTTCCAATCATGGAATCAAAGCTATCACAGAGTGAAACGATATCACTCAAGGAAGAAATGGAATCACCGGTCAATCCTTTGGGATATCCTGTGCCATCTTGACATTCATGGTGTTCAACAACAATCCGCCGAACTTCCGGTGCACAGTCTGGACAAGAAGCCAACATCGCCACGCCTAATTCTGTATGTTGGTTGAGTAAAGCCTGTTCCTTCTCCGTGTAACCACTTCGTTTTCGAAGAAGATTTCTGGGAAGTCGCATATATCCGATGTCATGGAGTAGTGCCCCAGTAGCCAACCATTCAAGAGAGCGCTGTTCTAATTCCATTTCCACCCCTACCATAGTGGCCAAAGCACTCACATTGACCACGTGGGAATAGAGATGAGGCTCGATCTTTTTGAGACTTTGGACCAACACGAATTGAGGTAACATTTTCGGATCTTCTTGAATTTGATCCAGTACTATTTTCACAACATGTTCTAAGGCTGGATTATCAATGGGGGCTCCAGTGGCCACACCTTCAAAAATTCGCTCTACCGCCTCCACAGCAGCCTGATAGACTTGCTTGGCACTTTCTACGCCCTGAGGAACATTGTGATGAGATACACTTCGAGAATCGAGAGTGGGAATAGAGGAATTTTCTACCAGGGTCTGGCTACTTGCCTGCTCAGGAGACCCGGTCTCTGGAGTTTCCTGAAGCTCATCCTCAACGATGCCATCAATTGGCTTCCGGACCGGATCCCCCACTAACGTCGCTTGGAGATCATCAGGAACAAGCTCTTCAACATCAAGACCTTTAGACGGATCGATCGTCACCGTTTTAATGCCGGCTTTTTTGAGTAATTGTACCTCTCCCATATTTTTGATAATACGGTGATGAGTGAGAAAAGGAGTTTTCCACCAAGACTGATCAACACCCACTAAAAACATGCGAGGTTGTAATTGATCAATAGGAATGTTTTTTTTCATGAGACTTAAAAACGTCCTGGCTGTTTTATTTCAAACAATTGGGCAGGAAGATACGTGTGCCCTAGATCGGCCACATTCCATCGAATCACAAACCAAGGCAGGATGACTCACTTTAGGGTCCCAAAAAAGACGAGACCAAATAATCCCTAACCGTGAGCCTTGGCTCAGTGATAAGATTTCTTAGACCATCCCCCGTTTCATCAATGACGATGTGAATGCTACACGGGGTGACAAGGGTCTTAGTGGGCCAAGGCAGCAGACGCGTCTTTGGCTGAACATGCCTGTTCGATCGTGTCGTACACCGGAATCATTTTGGGCACATTGGCTAAATCCAAGATTTGTCGCACATAGGACTGAGGATTCACCAAGCAAATGTGTCCCTGCTTTAATTTAATATTTTGGTGTGCCACAACCAACATTCCCAGAGCCGAACTATCAATAAAGGTCAGCCCTCCTAAATCGAGGATCAGGCGTCGTGATGCTCCATCTTGTACCCGGTCAATCATTTCTTTAAATTCCCGCCGAGCACTGAAGTCAAACCGGCCTTCCAATTCCAACACCACCGCACCGTTTTCCTCACGTTCACGTAACTGCATAGTAACCTCCTTCACATGTCTATCAACAAAATTATAGATACCTTACCTTGTACCTGGCCCCGTACTGAGCACAATTCAATACTCTGCTCTAGGTTAAATTCCCCCTTGGAAAGGGTTCCTTACATGGATTCCTATCGGTCCCATTCAGACGAAAGTTAAGGCATGGAAGGGACAGAACATCCAGACAGGGGACTGATTCTCTCACCTGAGCTATCCTGTACTCGGACATCCACAGGGCATTAAGAAGGCAGGGCTTATCCTGGTTCCACCTCCCAATTTCTCCCTCATCCAAGGAAGCGGAGACTCCACACTCCACAAGGGCAAGGACATTAATAAGTTTTGGCGATTTTTGACCGAAAACAACAGAGGACAAGGGAAAAGGAATCCAACGAATCTGGACAAAATACATTCAACATTGGCCACAAAACTTAGCCGGGTGTGACCAATGGTCGATGCGTCACCTCCATGAATATAACCCATGAAATCAATGGCACAGTCGGTCTCGTGACGCTAACGGGAAAGTTGGACTTTAACTGCCGGAAAATATTTCTCTCGACGATAGAGCATGTATTGGAACAGCCGATTTGGCAAATCGTCATAGATTTTTCACATGTCCCATTAATGGATAGTGTTGTATTGGCTCATTCAAAAACTGGTGGTGATCCCCATGAAGGAATTAGAAGTGATGGCGGGCCAGGCCCGTGAAGGGGATCTCACGAGCCGTGCGACGGTGAAGACCCAAGATGAAATTGGGCGAACGAGTGAATCGTTCAATCACATGTTTGATCGTGTCGGCCATGCCCTCCAATCGGTCAAGAGGGCGGTTGGAACCATTTCGACCAGTACGGCAGAAATCAGTGCGGGGAATTCTGATTTGGCTGATCGGACCTCCAAGCAAGCTGGGGCTCTGGAGGAAACCAGCGCCTCAATGGAGGAGATGACAGCCACGATTAAGCGAAATGCCGATAACGCCAAACAAGCCAATCAATTGGCCTTGAGTGCCAGAGAAATTGCTGAAAAGGGCGGGGTCGTGACAGAACATGCCGTCCAGGCCATGGATGAAATCAACAAGAGCAGTAAGGAAATTGCAGCTATTATTAATGTCATTGATGAGATTGCCTTTCAAACCAATTTGCTGGCGTTGAATGCAGCGGTGGAGGCGGCCCGTGCCGGCGAACAAGGTCGCGGGTTTGCAGTGGTCGCTGCTGAAGTACGGAGTTTGGCCGGACGATCGGCCACGGCGGGCAAGGAAATTAAATCACTCATTAATGAATCGGTCCAAAAAGTGAGTAATGGAAGCGATTTGGTCCATCAATCAGGCCAATCCCTTGAAGAAATTGTGAGTTCGGTGAAACGCGTGACCGATATTATTTCCGAAATTAGTGCTGCCTCCCAGGAACAAGCGGCGGGAATTGATCAGGTCAATAAAGCTGTAGTGGAAATGGATCGAGGCGCCCAACAGAATGCCGCGTTGGTGGAAGAAGCGGCCGCTTCCTCCCAAACCATGTCCGATCAGGCTAAGGAACTTCAAAAGCAAGTGGCTTTTTTCAAGTTGGATCTCATAGATCCCACCTCAGCTGGGCAGGTGATGTCCTCGAAACTCTCAACATCTCAAGCAACGGCCGCGGCTTCTCCGTCGACTTCCTCCACGGGCAATGGTCAACCTAGTTCGGGTTCATCCTCTGCCAAAGTAGAAAAAACGTTATCGAATGGGACTCCGGTCGGAGTGGCAAGTGGGAATGGGCACGATCGGCGGAAACGGGATGATGATATATTCGAGGAATTCTAAAGTAAAGATGTCCATTTGTGTTGAAGGGACCCATGAGGAGGGGCTGGAGCCCTGTCCTACTTCTCTCATGTTGATAGGGTTTTAATGTTTTTCGGCGAATAAATATTATTGACTGGCTTCTGATTCTGAGGTAGGGTTATTTCTTGGACCTCGGGAAGTCTTCTTCATTATTACAGTATTACATTGGGTTCACTCAAAGAGGGGGCGCGTATGAACCGTTGGACGACGACCTTGACCGTGTGTGTTGCGTTACTGGTCGGTATGGCATGGACGCTGCCAGAAGCACAGGCCGCTGATCCTAAGGAATTGGCTGCCAAATATGTGCTGGCGACAGCCAAAGCCGCAAGGACCGTGTATGTGAAAGGTATCATTCAAAAGGCCAAAAAGGGCGGAGTGAAGCCCAGTGAAAATTGGGTCAAGGAAGATCACGCGATTATGTTGCCAGCTCAATTTGTAAAAGCCGTGGGCGCGGAAATCCGAGATTTCGAATTAGGCTTGTTGGGGACTCACCCCTTGTATAAATCCAATGCCCCCAAGACTGCTATGGAACAAGAATACCTGGACATCTTAGCCAAGGGGAAAAAAAAGGTGATCACGTTCCAAGACGGAAAGGTATTTAAGGGAATGTCCGGGGATTTTGCGATTGTGCAAGGTTGTGCGGATTGTCACAACAAGCATGCCAAAACTACCAAAACCGATTGGAAAAAAGGTGATTTCATGGGAGCGATTATCGTTCGCATGAAGTAACACGGCTTTCCCTGAATTTCTCAACACACGAGGCGTGAGCAGGAATCCTGCTCACGCCTTTTTTTGTGGATGCACCCTAACCACCCAGGATGTCAGGTTCAGGGTTCATGGGTTCACGGTTGAACCCTTTGTGTTAGTCATATTCGCGTTGCCACGCCTCACTATCTTCAAACCGTTCAATCCTCCTCTTTCCCAAACCGTTGAACCTTGAACTGTGGAACCCATGAACCGGACCCCCTGAACCTGAGGAGTTCCGAGCAATTTTCCCTTTCATTTCTTCTACATGATTAACGATAAAGTTGAATGAATTGTCATGAATGACGACCAGGGGAATGGTCTACCTCCCTCTTGCTCAATCAATGACTGCCGGGATATTCGGGGTTTCACCCTTTGAATGGATGACGAGGCCTATGGTGATATCACTGACAGACCATGAATTTTCTCAGTTTCAAACATTAATTTATGACCAAGTTGGGATCACGCTGAATGAACAAAAAAAGTCGCTCATTGTCTCGCGATTGGGAAAGCGACTGAGGGATCTTCAGCTCCAGTCCTATTAGTCCTATTTTGACTATATTTCGAGTGTGGACGGGGGGGAAGAACTCACGACCTTGTTGGATTTAGTGTCCACCAACAAAACGGACTTTTTCAACCGGTTCCATATAATGTTCTTAGGGGACTGATTAAGAAGGGACTGAAAAGGGAAGGGGACGTTTAGGCACTGATGAGAGCCGAACAGGCTTCGTCCACGGATGAAAAAGTAGGAACAATGCTCTCCATGTTAAACAAATTTAATACGTTCTTGATGTAACCCTGGGCATTAGCCAAACAAAACTGAATTCCGACTGCTTTTAAACTGGTATGCGAATTGTGTAATAAACCAATGGCCGAACTATCCACAAAGGTCAGATCTGTCAAATCCAGCACAATACGGCTCGGCTTCGCCTGCTCTGCCTTAGCCATCGCCGTTTGGTAGTCTTTGGGCGATGGAATATCGAATCGGCCGGACAGGGATATTATTTTCGTTGAATTTTGAGTATGTTCAGCGACGACCATTTCTTACCCTCCAGAGCCGTTGAATTTGGTATTAACCTTGATCTATTCCCTATTGGGAATTTTCAACCCTTTCCACTTACATTGACTCAAAAGACGTCGCGGCCGAATGGAATTACCCTCCTACTCTCGCGATCGACTTTACATACATTCCAGACCCACTAACGCCATATCATCGTCAAACGTTTCTCGACGTTGCCAGATTTTTGATTGTTGCACAATCCAATTTAATGCTTTATCCAATGGCTTACCATGTACCGATTGACAAGCGGTGGCTAACCCGTCTCTGCCCCATAATTGTTCATCGGCATTCATCACCTCATAAATCCCGTCGCTATACATATACAAGCGATCTCCCGTTTCAAGGGATATGCTTTGGGAAACGTACCCATCATTCATGCTAAATCCAATCGGACAGGAATTGGCTCCTAATTCCTCCACCGTTCCACCATTGCGGGTGAGAATCGGCGCAGGGTGACCCGCGGACGCGTACCGTAACTCCCGTGTGGGAAGATGAAGACAGCCCACCCAAATCGTAAAATACATTCCGTCTTCTCCCATAGGATTTTCATGGTTCAGCCGAATGAGGATTTCCGCAGGATCAAACGTCGGATGGAGTCGTTCAAGATGTTCGGATCGAAAACTCATCGACAAGGATACCGCTCTCAATGCCGGTTTAATCCCGTGACCAGAGATATCTAATATCATCAATCCCAAATACTCTTTTCCCCAGGGCGTCACCTGAAACAGATCTCCACCGACTTGAGAGGAGGGTCGGTATTCCCATTTCACATGAATACCAGGAACCGGTTCGCCCATGGGCGGCAACAACGAGGTGACAAAGTCTGCAGCCGAGGCCAGCTCCGCATTCAACTCAGCCTGTTGCTGCGCAATGAGTTCGTAAGATTCTCCCAACGATTGAATCAATTGACATGTCCGAATCCCCGCATTAATTCTGGCAGTGATTTCTTGATCAGTGGCGGATTTGGCGAGAAAATCGTCAGCCCCTCGGCTCAACCCTTCGGCAATCTGATCCGGTTGATCCAAGGACGTCATCAATATAAAATACTTTGACTTTAAATGCTCATCAGCTTTGACTTGTTCACAAAACGTGGGGCCATCCATTTCGGGCATCATCCAATCAGAGATCACCAAATCAATGGCATGTTGACGGAGGACCTCAAGACCTTGGCACCCATTTTCAGCCTCCAACACCGTATGCCCCATCCGTTCCAAGCGACGCCTGGTGACCATGCGAGCCAGCTTCTCATCATCGACGAGAAGAATCGTTGAAGTCTGACTTGTCTCCCCTTGAGTCGTCTGTTTTGTTTCCTGCGATTCAAGAATAGCTTGTTCCGAACTCATGAACACTCCTTTATGGTTCGACTTTTGACACAACTACCTGGGGATTGGCCTGTCCAGATTTTCTCACTTTGAAAAACCTTCCCCCTTCATCCCCCCATGGTTTTCTCCTGTTTTTCAGGCTCACCAAAAGAACGGGAACCATCTCAGCAATCCCGTTTGCTCCCTGCTTACCGAGACCACTTTTTTCCTCTATCGGAGGCACCTGGTCAGGACTTAACGAACGAATTACATCAATGATGAATAGAACGAAAAGAACACGATGGCAGGGTAAATCCTGGGCTTCTTTCCTCTTTCTCTCAACAAAAGAGGTACCCGATGTTAACGCGTGAGCTTTGAACTCAGTTGCGCTTTCAGGCGAACCATGGCTTGGGCATGGAGCTGGCAAATTCTTGATTCGGTCACCTTTAACAGGCCTCCAATTTCTTTCATCGTGAGCTCCTCAAAGTAATAGAGCGTCAGGACGAGCCGCTGGCGATCAGGTAATCGATCAATGGCTTCAGCCAACACCTTTCGCGTATCTTCCGATAACAAAGATTCTAAAGGGTTAGGTTGATCCGTATCAGCCAAGGCATCCAAGATAGAATGGGATTCGTCATCTCCTCCCGCCCCCAAATCATCTAGACTCAGAATGACCGCTCCCTTGGCTTGCAGCAACGTTTCATCAACCTCTTCCGCTGCCACACCTAATTCTTCTGCTAACTCCGCTTCGGTTGGTGATCGGCCCTGACGTTTCGTAAACTCATTGGCCGCATGTTGGATTTTTCCAATCCGCTCACGGACTGATCGAGGTACCCAATCCATAGCCCGCATTTCGTCGAGCATGGCCCCACGAATTCTGAATTCAGCATAGGTTCGGAATTTCACTTCTCGTGTGTGGTCAAACTTACTCAAGGCATCCAGCAAGCCCACAGTCCCTGCACTGATCAGATCTTCGACATTCAGACCTGCAGGCACCCGCATCGCCAACCGGAGCGCCATATATTTGATGACCGGCAAAAAATCCTTAATCAGCGTATCCCGTTCTACTCCAACGATTCCGATGTGTTTGGCCACATCACGTTTCATCGCTGGCGCAGGTTTTGGGGGTGTGGATTGTTTTATCATCAAGTCATACTCCTTCTAGGGGGGACCAAAAAATGGATGGGCCGAATAATTGAAGCCCTCCAGGCATGGATTGTTCATCACGCCATTGATCTATGCGCGTTGACACTTCCGCAAATGATCGTGAGGAAGCAGATTTGGGAAACGCTTCAACCACTGCTTTTTGTTGACAGACTGACAGTGGCAAATTTTCATCAAAAGGAATCAATCCAGCCCAATCCAAAGAGATATTGAGAAACCGATCTGTCACTTTAGTTAATTTTCGAAAAACATCACGTCCTTCTTTAGCGTTTTTTGACATATTGGTTAAAATTCTAAAACGTTTCTGTTGATATCGTGTGGATAAAACTTTGATGAGGGCATAGGCATCAGTCAGGGACGTGGGTTCAGGGGTGACGACCACTATGGTTTCATTCGCCACCAAACTAAAATACAGCACATTGGAGGAAATCCCTGCCGCACAATCAATAAGGAGGAGGTCTGGAGGGTTCGCCAACTCGACAAACCCTTGTTGAAGACGGATTTGTTGGTCATTCGTGAGTGCGGTTAAATCTTGTGCTCCTGAAGTAGCCGGAAGAATTTTCACTCCCTGCGGTCCATTCACGATCACTTCAGCAAGCTCTCGATGCCCTTGCAACACATCTTCCAGCGTGAAGGAGGGATTCAGTCCGAGCAACACATCAAGATTACCCAAGGCTAAGTCTGCATCCATGATCATCACTCGCCTGCCCTGTTGGGCAGACGCGACGGCTAAATTGGCCACGACATTGGTCTTTCCCACTCCTCCTTTTCCAGAACTGACCGCGATCACTTGAACATTGACTTCAACCTTTCTGATTGATTCGGCTATCGCCCGCAAACCACTGGCTTGATCCAATTGAGTTACCATCCGTTCCTCCAAACTTCCATCATTTCCATCCTTCACGCTGCACGTGCCATTTTTGATCTGTTACATCAACGGGGATTTTTTTTGTTGCTCGTTGCTAGCTTGTTAGGATCCGACTCACATTCTTTTTTTTACTAGCAACGAGCAACGAGCGACCAGCACCCATTTCGTTATGCGGCATCCATAGCCATTCGGTTTCTACCCTCGCGGATGTCACCCACCGCTTGACTCAAGCCCATTCGCTCCACCATCGCCGCTACCCGCGCTTCTTCCATATCTTCTGGTACACGTTGTCCTGTCGTGAGATACGAAACAGGCAACCCAGTCTGATGGGCAAGATTTACCATGGGTCCAAAATTCGGATTCTCATCCAACTTACTGAACAGCAATCGATGAATGGGCACCCCTGCATAATGACGCACCATCTCGTGTAACACTGAGGGAGCTGTGGGTGCAGCCAACACCAAATGCGTTTCTAAGGTCATATCTTTCCGTGACAAACTCAGGAGCTCTTGCTGTCCCACCGGATCCAAAGGACTGCGCCCTGTCGTGTCGATTAAAATCAGACCCGCATCACGATGCCGAGCCACACAAGCCGGAAGTTCATCTGGTGTGACGGCCACTTCAAGCGGGACTTTTAAAATTCTGGCAAAGACCCGAAGTTGTTCAACCGCAGCCACACGATAGGTATCCACGGTAATAATCACGGTTTTCACGTTGGGGATTCTTTGAGAAAAATGACTCGCCAATTTCGCGACCGTGGTCGTTTTTCCAACACCGGTTGGTCCAACCAGCATCACCATCTTCGGCACATCTCCTGGCGCCGTTAAAGGACCAGAGACCGTCAAGGCTTGAGCCATTTTTTCCTTCAACACCTCTTCAACCATATCTTCCTGCGTGAGACCACTTTCCCCTAAGGTTTCCGATACGGATCGAAGCAAGCCATAACTAAACTCAGGACTGATCCCCTTGTTCATCAGCACTTGGTAATAGGCTTGGAGAGGCGCAGGAAAGGAGGCCACTCGTGTTCCGACTCGATCAGACACCAGACCTTCCATCATGGTACGTACCTGTTCGATTTCTTGGCGTAGAGGAGAAATCATCGCAAACGTATCGGCTCCCCCCTCCTGCATCCCCTTTACCTCCGCACGCAACGCGGTCAGCTGTTCTGTGAGGGGATCAAGAAGCGTGGCTGCTTGAAAATGTTCTTCAAAGGTTGGAGGGGCCAGTTGGACAGCTTCTTCCTTTGGCGATTCATACCTTGCAAGAGTACGGGCTAAGCGCTCTTGAGCCGTTACCTCCCGTTGCACCATGTCTGGAATAGGTAGTTGCGGGAGATGTTCACGGCTTTTGGGAGGATCCACGGCTGCCGTCACCTCAATCATTTGTTGAGTGAGTAAGCCGAATACCCCTCCATTTTTGGAAATCCGTCTGGTGGAGATAATGACGGCATCCAATCCGAGTTCCGCTTTGACCGCTTGCAAGGCTTCTTGTAACGTTAATGCTTCAAATCGTTTCAGCTTCATCGGGGACCCTCACCACTTCAATGGCCTGAATTTTTGTTCGGGCGTCGACTTCATTTGGCGACAACACGGCCAGTGCTTGTACGCCAGGTGAAATCAGTCGATACACCTGAGCTCGAATGACATGGGAACACAGCACAATCGGTTGATATCCACGACCAGCGACTCGCTCAATAGCCTGACGAACCGCCCCTAAAAACGCATTCACAAACGAAGGACTCACAGATTGGATTTCTCCTGTCGGGCTTGGCCGCATAGCGTCAATAAGCCGACGATCAAGCGCTGGATCTAAACTAATGACCTGCAGGAGACCATCCGAGGTCGTATGTTGGCTTGTGATGGACCGTCCTAAACTTTGGCGCACAAATTCTGTCAGCGCCTCGGGTTCCTTGGTTTGGGGAGCATAATCAGCAATCGTTTCCAAAATAGTGCGTAAATCCCTGATGGATACTCGTTCTCGCAATAAATTTCGCAAGATTCTCACTACAGCTCCCAAGGTAAGTTGCCCAGGAATGAGATCATCCACTACACGTGGATGGGTCTTGGCTATCTGATCAAGCAAACTCTGTACCTCTTGTCGTCCCAGCAACTCTTGACCATTGGTTTTGATCACCTCGGTCAGATGCGTTGCAATCACGGAGCCACAATCCACGACGGTGTACCCTTCCACCTGAGCTTTTTCTTTATCCTGGGGTGTGATCCAAATGGCGGGCAATCCAAAACAGGGGTCCTGGGCAGGTTTGCCCTCCACTTCACCCGTCACTTGCCCAGGATTGATAGCCAATAAATGACGTGGCATCACTTCTCCTTTGGCGATGGGGATCCCCTTGAGCAAAATACTGTATTCATTGGGCCGTAATTGAAGGTTATCGCGAATATGCACGGGAGGCACGATGAGCCCCAAGTCCTGCCCTGTTTGCTTCCGAATTCCCCTGATCCGCTCCAACAATTCCCCACCCTGAGCGGCATCCACCAACGAAACTAATCCGTACCCCACATGAAGCTCGAGCAAATCAGGGGACGTCACAGTCGGTTCCTCCGGTTCTGCTTTTGGTTGTGCCCCACCCTCCGAAACCGTCATCGCGGCTGACTTTTCCTCATTTTTCTGAGCATTTTTTAGGAAATATGCCAGTCCCCCTACCATGCTTCCTAATACCAAAAAGGCAAAGTGAGGAAGGCCTGGCATGAGCCCAAGGAGGAAAAGAATGCCGGCCACGACGGCAACAAGGTTCGGGTTGAAAAAGATTTGCTCTGCGACATCCTGGCCTAAATTACTTGTAGAATTGACGCGAGTGATAATAATTCCGGCGGCGGTGGAGATAATGAGCGCTGGAATCTGTGCCACCAGTGCATCACCAACGGTTAAGAGGGTATAGGTTCGCCCCGCTTCGCTAAAACTCATGCCATGATCTAATATGCCAATGGCTAACCCGCCAATGATATTGATCAAAATAATAATGATGGCGGCAATGGCATCTCCCCGCACAAATTTACTGGATCCATCCATGGACCCGTAGAAATCCGCCTCCTTCGCAATTTCATCACGTCGTTTTCTGGCCCCTGCTTCATCAATGAGTCCGGCATTGAGATCCGCATCGATACTCATCTGTTTCCCTGGCATGGCATCCAACGTAAACCGGGCCGCGACTTCAGCAATTCGCCCAGCCCCTTTGGTGATGACGACGAAATTAATAATGACCAGAATGGAAAAGACCACAATCCCTACCGCAAAATTTCCCCCAACCACAAAGGTCCCAAAGGCTTCAATGACTTGACCGGCCGCTCCAACCCCGGAATCTCCATTCAGCAAAATCACACGAGTCGAGGCAATATTCAGAGCCAACCGAAACAAGGTGGCTAATAAAAGTACGGAAGGGAACACGGAAAAATCGACCGGCCGTTGGGCATTCATGGTCACGAGGAGAATCAAGATGGACATGGTCAGGCTCAACGACAAAAAGAGATCTAACAGCAGCGGTGGTAAGGGCACCAGCATCAACATCAATATCCCCACCACACCAATGGGGAGCAAAATATCCCCGTAATGCTTGGCCGTGATATCTGATTTCCGTTGGGTAATTTTTTCAACCATGTTCTTGCTTATCCTTGGACGCCGTCACGTTCTTGTTTCAAGCGATACACATAGGCCAAAATTTCGGCCACCGCCTTATAGAGATTCGCGGGAATGGTTTTTCCGACCGTCACCACTTTAAACAAGCTTTGCGCCAGACTCTTATTTTCCACGATGGGAATGCCAACATGTCTGGCGATTTCTCGAATTTTCGTCGCCACATGCCCAGCCCCTTTGGCCACCACCAGTGGAGCATCTTCTTCACCGGGTTTATATTGTAGGGCCACAGCAAAATGGGTCGGGTTCGTAATGACCACATCGGCCTTCGGCACATCTTGCATCATCCGCTGCCGGAGACGATCTCGGGCCAAACTCTGTCGACGAGATCGCACCAAAGGATTGCCTTCTGTGTCCTTGTGTTCATCCTTGACCTCTTGTTTGGTCATGCGTTGATCCTTCATGAACTGCCATCGCTGATAGGCATAATCCATAAAGGCCAATACGAGAAGGGTCAGACCGATCCATAAGACTAACTGTCCTGCTATCTGTCCCACGAGAATCACGGCTCCCGTTATTCCCAACGAGGGAATTTGGAGTATCTCCAGCACCCGATCGTTGACCACCAAATAGGCCACAGTAATCAATAACCCTAACTTCAGTACCGATTTGATTCCCTCCATGACCGTGCGCAGAGAGAACAATTTTTTCAGGCCCTTGGCCGGACTGAGTTTGGAGATTTTTGGCTGAAGCCCATCCTCCACCCACAGCGGGCCAGTTTGTAAGACCGTAGCGAGAACACCGAGCACCAAAAGGATGATGGGAAAAGGCAAAAGAGGGAGGAAGGAATGCTGCACAATATCCCCTAGGATTCCCCGGAGATCGTCCTGCCCAATTATTCTACTCCCAGCGGTTTCAAACCACTGTCGACTCGTTTGGTAAATTTGTTGCCACGCGATCGGCGCCCAGAGCGCCATCATCCCCATGGCTCCAAAAATCGTCACGACCGGGCTTAACTCTTTTGTGGACGGGACTTGCCCTTTGTTCCGCGCTTCTTCGAGTCGTTTTGAACTCGGCTGTTCTGACTTCTCCATTCCATTTTCGTTTTCAGCCACGGCCCAGCTCCTTCATCATATCCAGCATGACTTGTTCCAACCCGATAATGGATTGTTGGAACAAAAACGAAAATAATGGCAATCCCAATCCTATGATCATCAGCCCAAATCCAATGGTGATGGGAAACGCGGTAAACAAAATATTCATTTGGGGCATCACACGACCGACGATGCCCAGGACCACATAGACTAAAAAGGTGGACGCCATGATGGGGAGCGTTAATTTCAATGCCAACACATACATGTCATCCATCAACATCACGCCATCAGCCACGACCCGCGCACTCAAGTGGGCGCCAAACGGCGGGATTAAATGAAAACTCGACCCGAGCGCCAACAAAAGTAAATGGTGTCCATCCACCACAAAATACAACAGCGTCATGATCACCGTGAGAAACGTTGCCAGGATGGGCACCTCGACTTGATTCACCGGATCTAACTGCACCGCCATCGCGAACCCTACCTGCAAGCCCATCAGACTCCCGGCCAGTTCTATGGCCGCCATTAATAATCGAGTGGCAAACCCCAACACAATTCCAATGATCAGTTCTGCAGTTAATCCCACAGCCAAAGAAATCGGTTCCAGAATTTCTGGGGTCATTTGACTGCCAACCATGGGAGCAAACACCAAGGCGACCGCAAACACCAGCCCTATTTTAATGCGCATAGGCACCATTCGGGTCCCGATAAGCGGCAACGCCGAAAGAATCCCGGCAGTCCGTACCAGGACAAACATAAAACCCCAAAAATCAGTGAAGGCAAATTCAAATTTCGCCAATGCCGTCCTACCTTACATATTCCGGGATGTTCATGAGCAACGTGGTGGTAAACCCTAAATACACCTGCAACAACCAGGGGATTCCATACAACAACCCTAAAAAGACGGCGATCACTTTTGGGACAAAAGTTAACGTCATCTCATTGATTTGTGTCATGGCCTGAAACACACTGACTGTCAATCCCACGACCAGACTGACAGCCAGCATAGGTCCGGCAAGCATCAACGTGGTTTCTATGGCAAATTGCCCCACATCCATTACGGTTTCAGGTGTCATGGCCATTTGTGTTCACCCTTTGTTTTGTTATGAAACTGACCATCAAGCCAGGCTAAATTAATAGAACAAATGGAACGAGTTGCTGGTCGCTCGTTGCTAGTGGCTCGAAAAAAAACACCCGTACCAACACAAGATACGAGCGACCAGCAACGAGCGACGAGCAACGAACTCTGAGAAATGCAGCTGGCGGACTTTATCAACAGCCCCTTTAGTGAAAACTTTGCATGAGGGACCCCACGACAAGAAGCCAGCCATCTGCTAACACAAATAAAATGAGTTTAAAGGGAAGCGAAATCATGATGGGAGGCAATAACATCATCCCCATGGACATCAAAATACTGGCGACGACCATATCAATCACTAAAAATGGGATATAAATGAGAAACCCGATTTGAAAGGCTGTTCGAAGTTCACTGGTCACAAAGGCTGGGATTAAGACCCGCATGGGTACCTCGTGTACCGTCTCAGGTGCTTCGACTCCCGATAAAGTTACAAACAACGACAAGTCTTTCTCTCGAACTTGTTTCAGCATAAACCCCTGTACCGGCTCGACCGCTTTCTCAAGCGCGACCGTCTGTGAAATTTCATCTTTCATATAGGGATCCAGGGCTTTCTCCCAAACCTGATCCCACACCGGGGCCATAATAAACATCGTCAGAAACAACGCTAACCCCACCACGACCTGATTGGGTGGGGAATGGAGCGTTCCCATGGCTTGGCGTAACAACGCCAACACAATCACAATTCGCGTAAATGAGGTCATCATCATGATAAAGGCTGGCGCAAGCGTGAGAGCCGTTAATAAAAAGAGAATACGAATACCAATGGTCCAGGATTCCGGACCATTGGGCCCATTCACCCCAAGATTCAATGTCGGTTCAGGGAAAGCCTGCGCCCACACTTCTCCCGCACACCACCATCCCACCAGAAGCCCAAACATGACCACCCCGACCTTGGTGAACGAAGGTCTCAATAGAGAAGAGACTTTGGTATTTTTTCGGGAATCCAATGATAAGCCATTCTTCATGATGACTGACTTCCAACCTGAACGGGTATAGATGCGTGACGCTCTTCCATGCTCGCCTGTCGAGACCACCAAGGCAATTTCTGACCGCCTACGGGGCGAAGCTGCTGAACTCGATGCGGATCTTCAATCCGTGTCAACAGCGTTAACTCTTTTGATGTCGCCCCTAACACCAACACCTCTCCCGCCACTTCCACGAGAACAATTGACTTTCCTGGTCCTAATCGGAGACCGCCTAAGGACCGTATCACCCGTCCCCCAATTCCCGTAGGTCCTTCTCCCATAAATCGCTTAAGAACCACCAGCACCCCAAGCATCAAGACCACGACAAGGGCTAAGGAGCCGGCCATTTTGTAGACTTCACTTGCAAAATCCATATATCCCTTCGAGAATTCCAGTTTGATGCATCGATCGTTTCTCGGAAAAATTTTCTCTCCTACAGGTGGATACTTTGAGATGATGACTTACCGTAATTTTTGAACGCGTTCAGTTGGACTCACCACATCAGTTAATCGAACACCAAATTTATCGTTGACCATCACGACTTCTCCCCTAGCCACTAATTTGTCATTGACCAATACTTCCAAGGGTTCTCCTGCCAACTTGTCTAATTCGACCACGGAACCAGGCCCCAATTGCAGAAGTTCTTTCACCAACATGCGTGAAGATCCAAGTTGAGCGGACAACACCAAGGGAATATCCAGAATCCGTTCCATTTTCTCCGCTTCTGGATTTAATGACTTCGAGGATGATTTTCCCGATTTACTGGATTTACTACTGGCCTTTGTGGCCTTCTCAGAGGCTTCCTCCTCACTCGCCTTATTCGCCTCCTCTTCAGCCATAGCGGCAATCATGTCTGCTTCAGTCGTGTCTACTTCATCACTCATACTCACCTCTTTGTCTGTTTCATGTTCAGGATTGTCAGCCATGCAAGCCCCTCATTCAGGTGGGATGATAAAATCTTCTACTCGGAATAACTGAACACCCTTATTTTTGACCCCGAACCCATGAAATTTTGGTGTTCCTTCAATAGACGCTAATAAGGGTTGACTCACGCCCTGGTCCAGCACCACCACATCTCCCATCGAAAAATTGAGCAAGTCTTCAATGGAAATATTTGTTTGCCCCAGATGTACAGTCATCGTCACGGCCGCATCTTGCATTCTGGAACAAAAACGTTTGGACCAATTATGATCAACTTCATAGAGATCACTTTGAAAACTTGTTTGAAGTTTTTCTCGTAAGGGCTCAAGCATGGCATACGGTAGGCAAAGATGCAGATCCCCCACTGCATCACCTAGTTCAATTCCTACCGTAATTACAATCACAATTTCTGAAGGGATGACAATCGCCGCTAATTGTGGATTCATTTCCGAACGGACGGTTTTAATATCGACCTGATGAACCGGCTCCCACGCTTTGGCCAGATTGTCTAACGCCATATTGACCACCCGCGTCATCACTCGCTGCTCAATGAGAGTGAAATCTTGTCCTTCTGGTTTCACATGTGTCTGACCGGATCCCCCGAAAAAATGATCGACCAGCAAATACACGGTCGCCGCATCAGTGGCCAGCAACGCAAACCCTCGCAAGGGCTCCATGGAGATGATGGTTAAAAAAGCCGGGAGTGGCAGGCGTTTAATAAAATCTCCAAACTTCATGACCGCTTGGTTGGTCACCGTCACTTCGACGGGTTTTCGAAGCGCATCACCAAGGGCCATTCGAAATAAACGAGCAAATTGTTGATGGATAATATCGAGGGTCGGCATCCGCCCACGAACAATCCATTCCTGATTTCCAAGGTCATAGGGAACAGGACCATCAGCGGGCTCCTCCGGATCGGGGGTCGTTTCAACATCCCCTCCACTGACTCCACGGAGCAGCGCATCAACTTCGTCTTGAGAAAGAATTTTGTCCATCAGTCCCTTACCATATCCCTTGGCCTCAACCCAAAGCGAAACAACAACGTGTCAGAGGGGATAGGCCCCTTCCGCCCACATCTTCACACCAGATGTTACTGAATAATAAATTCGGTGAAAAAGACTTGCTGAATGTGCCCTTTTTTCATGATGGCATTCACTCGTCCTCCAATTTCATCTCGAACTAACATTTTTCCATCAATGGTCCGTAAGGCCCGAGATTCCTTACTGGTCATGAGCACCAGGAGGGCATCACGAATAGCTGGAAGCCGAATTTGGAAATCCGTGTCTTCCTCAGGTCGATCCAATTGCAATTTAATCGAGACCTTGAGATACCGTAATTGATCCATATCTGCTAAATTCAACACAAACGGTTCCAGATCAACGACCGGCCCCATGGCTTCTATGGTAAGCTCTTCCTCAACTTCATGTTCCGCCACTTCGCCTTTTTTGGGATCCTTATGGTCCCCTCCCATCAAAAACCAGGCGGCACCACCTCCTCCTCCCAGAACTGCGACGACCATAATGATGATCAACATGAGTTTTTTGTTCACTCCTCCTTGGGCCCCTGCATCCTTGTCTCCACCTTCTGCTTCAGCCATGGCTTTTCCTCGCTTCTATCAAATGTCCAACTTTCCCTCTCACTTCTTACAGCAACCTGTATGCCAACTTACTTGAAGTGTCCTTGGTTTTGACAGGTCTTCCCTTGATGGTTTTTTTCATTCCTTATCACCTACAAATATCCAAGTTCTCTAGGCATTTTCTTCCACATTTTTACACACCCAAGCACAGGCCCCTTTACCATCATCACTTAAATTGTTGATTTTCCTAACAAACTTTGGACATCATCATACGCATGTCTATTTTTCACCATTGCAATTGTCATGTTGGCTACGATATATCTCCCTTACCTCACATCTATATTTTTCTAAATACACCATGTTCACCCCAGGTTCTTTCCGTCAATTTCAGCATCAGAGGGTTGCCATATTTGACGCTTCCTCCCAATTTCATGGTCATCTGAGATCAAGAATTTCTCAACCTAGAAACGGCAGTTGGGCGCGAAAAAGCTGTACAAGGGATTTAGGTGCAGACTTTCGTGATCCCACTGCTGTTTCTAGGTTCAGACGGGATAACACAAAAAAAGGGAATCTCCCATGTTCAATGGGAGATTCCCTTCAAGGCTAATCGAACCAGAATGAAAAACTTACCGGGAGAGATTCACTATTTCACCCAAGAGATCATTGGCCGTGGTGATGATCCGTGAGTTGGCTTGAAATGCTCGCTGCATCGTGATCATATTGACCAACTCATCCCCCAGATCCACATTGGCCAATTCAAGTGTATTCCCAACGACACTCCCAAAGGCCCCGGTCTTTGGTGCCCCTGCTAAGGGAGCGCCTGAACTGTTTGATTCAATAAATAAGTTCCCTCCGACGGCACTCAACCCATCAGAATTCACAAATCTTGCCAAGAGCACTTGGCCAAGGTTCCGGACCGTGCCATTGGAAAATTGGCCGACAATGGTTCCATCCTCTTCGATGGTCGAGCCTCTCAACGTTCCATTGGCAAACCCATTTTGGCCCAAGGTTAACGCCACGGATTGCGATCCGAATTGTGTGATCCCATCTAACCCAAGTCCACTATCGGTGGTCACGCTGGTGCCAAACCCAAAGGATAAGGTCTGATTCGCTGTTGCACCACCAGTAAAATCAATTCCCCCTGGGGACGCCGAGGACGAATCATAATACGTCACAGCACTTTCCGTATCGAGGGCGCCATTTGAGGTAAAGGCCAAGGTACCAGACACCACCAAAGCGTTACTGTTTGACGAATCCACTGCCGAGGCATCAACGGTGACCTCACCCGCAGGTGCCACCAGATAATAAGACCATGTATTCGTGGCAGTTCTGGAAAAATACAGCGTGACGTCATGACCGTTCCCTAAGCTATCAAATATTCTAACCCCTGTACTAAATTGGGTTGTTCCCGTCAAATTATTAATACTAAAGGTGGTGGCTGTCGCATCAGACTGTAAATTTCCACTCATTGAAATCGTGGAGGTGGCCGAGGCGGCCACTTGGCTCGTGGTTAACACAATATCCCCAATCGTTCCCAGGATGGCTCCGTTTGAATCTGCCTGGTATCCTTGGAGTTTCAGGCCTTTGTTGTTCACAATTTCTCCTACATTGTTTAATCCAAATTGCCCATCTCGTGTATAAAAATTATTGCCTCCTGCATCATTCACCAGAAAAAATCCATCTCCATCAACGGCCAGATCCAAAGAATTCGCGGTCGTCCGCAACGATCCCTGAGTAAAGTTTTTGTCGGCCCCTGTCACACTCACTCCCCGCCCTTCTTGAAGGGATGTGGTTGTTCCGCCCGCACCAATCGTGGCTCCATATAGATCGCCAAAGGATACTCGACCTGATTTAAAGCCGACCGTTTCAGAGTTGGCAATATTATTACCAATTTCCGACAGCGCACGACCTGTTGCGTTTAAGCCGCTAATTGCTGTCACAAAAGCTGATTGAAGTCCCATTATTTACCTCACTTGTTAATGAAGGGATGATTGATTCGTACTTTCATTCGCATTAGGCCACCGCAAGAATCTCTTCTTGGGTTAACGTCTTCCCACTTTGCAAGACCAATTCTCCGACTCCATTCACCCAAGATGTACTGGCCACCACTTCACGCAGATACGTTTGCACGCTAATCGATTCATTACTAACATTCGTCGCCAGTACCTGGAATTGATAGACCCCCGGAGCCACAGGATCCTCATTTTGATCCAGTCCGTCCCATTCCACGACCTGTCGGCCTTGGCTTTGTCCCCCAACTTGAATGGTGCGGACCACACTGCCATTGGCATCCATCACTGCAATCGTCACACTATTCGCATCCTCTCCCAAATCATAGGCAAACGAGGTCTTACCATTCTCTTGAAGGGACACGGTATTTCCCGGCGCCACTACCTCATGACCAATAAACTGCACCACATTGGTTTGTGCCTGTGCTTGCATAGCCGACACCAAACTTTCCAATAACTTATTCGTCTCAATTTGATTTTCCAGCGAGGTAAACTGTGCCAGTTGGACCAAGTTGTCTGTCCCATCTGACGGATTGAGGGGATCTTGGTTTTGAAGTTGGGTAATGAACAGGCGGAGAAATTGGTCTTGCCCTAATTTTTCCCTTTCATCCACTGGTGTCGCGGTCACCGTGTTGGTTTGAAATATCTCTTGAATCGGATCAATTTCCATTATCCCACTCCTTTTCCTGAGAACCTTCTCATTCTCAAAAACCAATAGTCTCAAGCAACCATGTGCTATTCACATCACCTGTCTGTTCACTCACTGCCGACAACATCTCTGTTAGGCCACATAGTGAAATTGAGTTCCCCATTCAGACATAGTCTGAGATACAGTCTCTGGACTGTCTTCCGAAATGTTTTGATCCTCACCCTGAGCACTCGTCCGAGCTTCCTGTTCTGCCAGGCCTTGGTGATCAAATGCCCATTGCTCTTTCACCTCGGCCCCAAACTCTTTTAAGTCCAATCCGGCCGAGGTCATTTGGGTATCTAATTGCGGTTGGTTTTGAAGGAGCAGGTTCCGCAATGCCATTTGATCAAGAAGCAAATGGGCAGAGACCTGTCGTTGTTGGACTGCAACCTCTATTTGTAATTTGGTCGCATCGGCCAATGTAACATCCAGTTGCAATCGTTGGGGAACACTTGCCGCCATTTGCTGGGGGCGATCGCTCAGAATGCCTCTACTCATGGTTCCTTCCATCTGCTGACTAAAGGAAGACCGAGTCTCAACGTGTTCAGCAAGGGTCGCAGAGAGATGGGGATGGTGTGAC
>CAZKRH010000090.1:0-16037 GCA_964555115.1 uncultured Nitrospiraceae bacterium
ATGGGAAGTTGTTGGGTCAGGGGATGTTGAAGGTTAAACCCTACATACGAAAAGTTGGACCCAGGATGGCGTTGAATTTGTACCCCTTCCTGTTGAGCTAAGTATTCTACCAATTCCGGGTGCAGGTCATTTTGCATCATGTCGATCTCCCCGGCGAGGAATTTCAAGACCCGGACGGTCGGGTCAGGGATATGAAGAAATGTCAAGGTTTGGTCATCTGCTAATCGGGTTAACTGGAGTTCGGTGTCATCCGGTTTTTCTCGAAACGCAAAGGGGCCACTCCCAATAGGATGGCTGTGGAAAGGATGGTTTTGACCCACAAGTCTGGCTGGGAGGATGCCGATAACCAAGTAACTAGGGAAGAGAGGCTCTGGCCGGGTCAGATGAAAATCAATGGTGTGGGCATTGGGAGTCTTAATGGATTGAATAAGAGTTAAGGACGTTCGATGAGGCGACAAGTTTTCAGGATCCAAAATAAATTCGTAAGTTGTTTTCACGTCGGTCGCGGTCAACGGTGTGCCATCGTGAAAGCTGCTTCCCGGAGCGTTCAGCACAAAGCGATAGTGGCGTGGGGATATCTCCGTCCAATTGGCCAATGCCGGAATTGGTTGAGACCGGTCGTTAAAATCTACCAGTCGCTCATACAACAACCGATTGATGCGTGCCGACGCGGCGTCGGTAGCGAAGCGTGGGTCAAAGTTGGCTGGAGCCGTCGCCAAACCAAAACGAAATCCTGGCGATGGTGAGTCTGGCTGGCACGTGGATAGGGTCAGCCCTACTCCTATCCCGAAGGTCCAACACAGGAGGATCAGCATGGAACGAATCCCTAAGAATGAGGAAGTGGACATGTTCATATGCAAACTCTTCGTTGATTGCTGCGTAATGGCGGTGGAGCGAACATTGTCTCAAAATCATACCCCAAGTTGGTCCATGGACCAATACATTTGAAGAAGAGGAACTTTTTGGTGGTCCGTGTCTTTAGCCTTCCTCCAAACAATTGCGAGACCCATTAAGGAAAAAGGAATCTTGTGATGAGTACGACCCTATCGGCCCCTCCTTCGAGTCTATCAGAATCTTCAACAACCAAAACGGTCCTCTATCCGCCTGGCCCGACTTCCATTGAAGAGACGGGGTTGCCAACGGAACTCTTGGTTCAATTGCTCGTTAAATGTTTGTTCTCTGCAGGAGAACTGACTGAAGCTTCGGCGGGGGAACAAATCAAGCTTCCGTATGCCGTGCTGAAGGACCTCTTTGGCCTCTTGCAACGAGATAAGCTGTGTGAAGTTCGCGGGCATGGGGAACCTCTTGGGGTGCTCTACCGCTATCAATTGACAGAGGCAGGACGGGCACGTGCGCAAGCCTACCTTGAGGTGAATCGGTACGTGGGGCCTGCTCCAGTTCCGTTAGCCCAATATGAAGCCATGGTTCGACAACAACCCGTGTCGTCCCTTCGGGTCGATCGGCAAACAGTGGAACAAGCCGCGGCTCATCTGGTGCTGTCTCCCCAAGCCCTTGAACAGGTGGGGGAATCGATTAATTCCGGTTGGGCCATCTTTTTATATGGACCACCTGGAAATGGGAAAACCGTGGTTGCAGAAGCCATTGGGAAAATGTTGGGTATGGTGGGCGGTGGTGAAATCTATGTGCCCTATGCGGTGGAAGTCGACGGAGAAATCCTGCAAGTGTTTGATCCGTTAACGCATAAGCCGGTGAACTCTGGATCGGAGGGCTCTCGTTCGTTGTTAGAAACAAAGGTTGAACATGATACGCGATGGATATTCTGCAAGCGGCCCATTGAGTTTGCGGGTGGAGAGTTAACCCTCAATATGCTGGATTTGACGTATAATCCCAGCGCCAAGTTTTACCAGGCTCCCCCGCATATTAAAGCCAATGGAGGCGTATTTCTCATTGATGACTTTGGCCGACAACTCGTCAGACCGCGTGATCTATTAAATCGGTGGATTGTACCCTTGGAAAAGCGGGTAGATTATCTCACGCTTCATACCGGGAAAGTCTTTCAAATTCCCTTTGATACCATTGTGATTTTTGCCACCAATATTGAACCTCAAAAGCTAGCGGATGAGGCATTTCTTCGTCGTATTCGTAATAAAATATATATTGGGGATCCGACTCCAGAAATATATAGAAAAATTTTCCAAAGACTGTGCGAGCAAAAACACATACCTTTTGATCCCACCGCGCTAGACTATTTGTTTAAGCAAGTCTATCAAAAACATAAAATCAACTTACGAAGTTGCCATCCTCGAGATCTCCTTGAACATATTGTTAGTATTGCGAAATTTAATGGCAAAGAACCTTCGTTAGATAAACCCCTCCTTGTTCGAGCCTGCCACACCTACTTTTTCTTAGGTGATGAGTCAGCCAGACATAGCCCTTCTGCCTCTGACCACGACCCCCTGTAGGATTCACGCCCCAACATAGGTTCAACCTAGATAGTTTCCTTCTTTAGGACTGTTGAAAAAAAATCTGCCACTTGCGTTTCTCAGGGTTAGTTGCTCGTTGCTCGTCGCTAGTATTTTGGATCTTGAACCTCTTCTTTCTCACGAGCGACTAGAGACTAGCAACGAGTTCCAACAACGTATTCCGTAATCATTCGTCAGCCATTCCTTGTAATTTCACGAATACTTCCCCAGAAATATCCTATTTGCTTAGACAGGGTCGATCAAAATAGCGCATGATAGAAAAGTATCCACGAAAGATGGGATCACCATGTGATTGTGTGCATAACACAAGGTCATGTGTGATGAAGCCAATGGAGGAAGAATCATGAAAGCCGTCGTCATTGAGGTCTTTGGGGGGCGGGACCAGTTAAAAATAGTTGAGAGGCCGGTGCCGGATCCTAAGCCAGGTGAAGTACAAATTCGCATCAAAGCTGCTGGCGTCAATCCAGTTGATTGGAAAATTCGCGTGGGTCTTCTGAAAGATGTCATGCCGCATGTGTTCCCCATTATTTTAGGATGGGATGCGGCGGGAGTGGTCACGGCTGTAGGTCCACAGGTTGATCGATTGACAGTGGGAGATGAAGTGTATGCCTATTGCCGGAAGGACACGGTTCAGGATGGGGCCTATGCCGAGTTCATCGTGTTACCCGAAAATAATATTGCCTTGAAGCCCAAGAATGTGTCTTTCGAAGAAGCCGCGACGATTCCCTTGGCCGCGTTGACCGCCTATCAATCACTTATTGATGCGGCTCATCTAAAATCCGGGGAAAGAATAGTGATTCATGCGGCTGCCGGTGGTGTAGGGGGCTTCGCGGTGCAAATAGCTCATGGATTGGGAGCGTATGTGATTGGAACGGCCAGTCATCAGAATCATGCCTATGTGCGCTCCCTTGGAGCGGAAGAGGTCATTGATTACACACAACATGATGTGTCACAGACAGTGAAATCTTTATATCCCGAAGGGGTTGATGTGGTGTATGACTGTGTAGGCGGTCAGCCTCTTGAACAAGCGCGGTTGTTGATAAAGCCGGAGGGACGGATTGTCACCATTGTCGACCCGGCCCAAGCTCAGATTTTACAAGACCAAGGTCTGAATGCCCAATTCGTATTTGTGGCTCCTCATGCCCAACAATTGCTGGAACTCACTCGTATGGTTGAAGCAGGCCAACTGCGAACGGAAGTGTCAGCCAGGCTCCCTCTCGAAGAAGTGGTGAAGGCGCATGAATTGATTGAAACGCATCATACGAAAGGGAAAATCGTTTTAACTATGGCATAAGGAAGTTTTGCCACTTAGGAATTTCCACATGTGTTGATCTTATGAAATCAATTACTGCTCTAGATTTGTATAACCTGACGAAATGTCATCACCGCGTGTATTTAGACGCGAATGGCAATCCGCATGAAAAGGGGGAGGTAGGCGCTTTTGTAAAATTGCTCTGGGAGTTGGGGCTTCAAACTGAGCGGGAATATCTTGCGTCGCTGGGAGATCGGACGGTGATTGATCTTCAGCCACTCTCCCCTGAGGTGGCGTTTGAGGAAACACTGCGGTTGATGAAGGACGGGGTGTCGGTCATCTACCAAGGTTGTCTGATGTATGAGGATTGTGTTGGACGGCCGGATATTCTCTTAAAACGAGAGGATGGCTCTTCACCATTCGGCAATTTTTTCTATGAGCCCATTGATATCAAGGCAGGGCGAGGGTGGGAAGGGGTTGAGGGACGGAAACCGCGTTTTAAGGAACATTATGCGTTTCAAATGTTGTTTTATCGCATGCTGCTCAAGGAGGTGCAAGGGTATCTTCCTGACAAAGTGCGAATCATAAATATTGATAAGGAATTCGAGGAATTTGATCCGGTGGTGTTTGAGGAAGCCTTTGGGGAAGCCTTAGGGCAGGCTCGGCGGTTGGTGGCTGGAGACGACACATCGGAGCCGGTCTTGGGGAGCCATTGTTTGCTGTGTGGATGGTTTCTTAAATGTCAACGATGGGTTCGGGAACATGAAGATCCAACGAGTTTGTTCTACGTGGGAAAACAAAAGTTTCGGTTGAAGGAAGTGGGCCTGAAGACGGTGACGGATATTGCCCATATGAATGTGTCAACCTATCTGTCTCCTCCCAAGAAAATTCCTCGTATGGGGGAACGGGCACTCCAACGGATGAAACAGCGGGCTGAGGTCGTCCTGTCAAAGAAACCCTGGATTCGGCCTGGCTATGTTTTTCCGAAGCCATCCAGAGAGGTGTATTTTGATATTGAGGATGATCCGACTCAGGGCTTGACATATTTGTTTGGGATGGTTCTCGTGGAAGCCAATGGGGACCGGCGTTTTGACTATTTTGTGGCAAGGCATCCAGATGAAGAAGAGCAGACCGTCCGGGCTTTTTGGAAATTCCTACAAGCATCCCCTGATGATATTTACTATGTCTATTCTCACAAAGAACGGACGACCTTAAAGCATTTGATGGAACGCTATGATTTGGACAAAGAAACCTTTGATGGGTATGTTCAACGGGAATATGATCTGTATACGAAACTCATTGTTGAGTATTCGGATTGGCCTACTTTTTCCTATAGCATCAAACATATTGCGAAATTAATAGGATTTCGATGGCGGGACACTGATCCTTCCGGAGCCAATTCGATTGCGTGGTATAATGACTATTTGAGTCATCCTACTCAGGAACATCTGTTGCAGAGAATTCTTGATTATAATGAAGATGATTGCCTGGCAATGTTAGCCATTAAAGAATATTTTGAAAAACACGCGAGGTCTCAGCTCGTATAGAAGGAAGAGGAACTGTTCACCACCCTATCAATGGGTGGGAGAAACTCAGGAGAAAGTTGTACGGTCTTAGGAGAGTCACGAGGTTTCTCGAAGGTTAGGTTTCACCAGAATGTCCATACTGCGATCGGCTGAATCACGAGAACGCCAATTTTTAATGAGCCATTCTTGAGCATTCATGGCAGCCTCGTCTTTTCGAGGCTTGAGACGTTCATAGACTCCATCGGATCCTAATAAACGAACTTTGACATTATCCTCAAGATTGACGCGAAGAATATCTTTAATAATGCGATCTCTGAGCTTTGGTGACTCGATAGGAAATAAGATTTCGACTCGGCGATCAAGATTGCGTCGCATCAGATCTGCACTTCCTAAATAGACTTCTTCTTGCCCACCATTATAGAAATAAAAAATTCTTGTATGCTCGAGAAACCGTCCGACGAGGGAAGTCACTCGGATGTGTTCACTCACGCCAGGAATGCCTGGTCGAAGTCCACAGACCCCTCGAATTTGTAGGTCAATTTTCACGCCAGCTTGAGATGCCCGATAGAGCGCAAGAATACAATCCTTATCTGAAAGGGCATTCATTTTAAAGGCGAGATATCCATTGCCTTTTTCCTGGTGAGTCTGAATTTCTCGTTCAATTCGATTGACAATCTGACGCCGCATATCATTGGGGGCGACCAGTAATTTGGAATAGGAATCTTTTCGCGAATATCCCGTTAAGGTGTTAAATAAATCTGAGACATCCGCACCGATGGCCGGGTCGCAGGTGAAAAAGCTCAAGTCCGTATACATCCGGCTCGTGGTCATATTGTAATTGCCGGTTCCGAGATGAATATACCGTCGAATGCCGTCTTCATCCCGACGAACGACCAAACACATCTTGGCATGGGTCTTCAGTCCAAACACGCCATAGACCACATGAACTCCCTCGTTTTCCAATTTTCTGGCCAGTTCAATATTATTTTCTTCATCGAATCTGGCTTTTAATTCAAAAAGCACGGCAACTTGCTTGCCGTTTTCTCTAGCCTCCATCAGGGCTTCAATAATAGGAGAATTGGACCCCACACGATACAGGGTTTGCTTGATCGCTAAGACATGGGGGTCATTGGCCGCTTCTCGAATGAAATCAACCACTGCCAAGAAATTGTCATAGGGTTGATGGAGAAGAAAGTCGTTTTTTCGAATAAGCGAAAACATACTTTCCCGTTTAGAAATGGGATCGGGGGTGGCAGGAAGGAAGGGGGGAAATTTGAGCTCTGGTCGGTCGATTTTTAGTAACTCCATGAGATCAGACGTGCCCAAAGGGATCGATTGTGTATACATTTGATACGGGGCCAAATTAAGGTTTCTCAGAAGAATATCTCGAATAGGTTCTGGTGTTTTCTGGTCCACTTCCAGGCGAACCACTGATCCGAAATGGCGTAAGTCCACCTGTTCTTCGATCGCTTCCAACAGGTCAGCGGCTTCATCTTCTTCAATATCTAAATCAGCATCTCGAGTGACCCGGAAGGGGTAAGCAGCCAAAATTTTGAGACCTGGAAACAGGAGGTTCAGATTAGCCGTGACGATTTCTTCCAACCAGACAAAGTTATGAGTATGCCCGCCTAATGGTCCAGTCTGTCCCTGTTCGGTGGCTATCTGTTCAGTGGGAACTTGGATTAGGCGAGATAACACATCAGGTATTTTGACACGAGCAAAACATTCACCCCGATCCGGATCGTTAGCCACCACGGCAAGGTTGAGACTGAGATTGGAGATATGAGGAAACGGATGAGAGGGATCAAACGCTAAAGGCGTTAACACGGGAAAAATTTCATTCGAGAAATATTGACGTAACGATTTTCGTTGTTTAGGTTGCAATTCATGATAGCGCAAAATGTGTATGCCCTGAACATGGAGCTTGGGAAGCACATCCTGTTCCCAGCAATGGGCATACCGTGCCAATTGAATTTTCAATTCTTGGCGAATGCGTTCGATTTGCTCTGATGGGGTCATGCCATCCGGAGGGGCTTCCAAGACACCACCCGATAATTGTTCCCGTAACCCAGATATTCTGATCATAAAAAATTCATCCAGGTTGCTAGCATAAATCGAGAGAAATTTGACCCGTTCCAGCAGGGGGTGTGATTGCTCCTCCGCTTCTTCGAGCACTCGTGAGTTAAATTGAAGCCAGCTAAGTTCACGATTGATATACAACTTGGGATCTTCAAGGTTGGGAGGGGCTTTGACCACCTTGAGATGAGAGGATTGGGGGTGCGTTGCCATAGTGGATTCTCAACAGAGTCGTCTTATGAAGTGGAAGTACTATGAAAAAATCATAGCACCCTTCTGAATAGAGAAAAAGGTATTTTTGGGCCCTATTATATGTCTTCGGTAAAACCTCAAGCTAAATTAAAGAATGCGGCCGTCAGGATTCGGAAAACGTCCAAGCCTCCTGCCCGCGTTTTTTGACTTTACGCCATTCTCGATCAAAGCGATCTCGATCGAATTGACGTCGTGTACGAAGCCGTTCCACGATTTGGCCGATGATAAAAGCCGCTTTCAGACTCCGGGATTGTTGGAGGGTTTTGCAGAGGAATTGTTGGGTCATGGCTGCATCTTGGTGTTGGCCCAGAAAATCCTGAAGTTTTTTAACCTGCCGAAGGAATCGTGAGGCTTTTTTCCCCACGACGGCCTCTACCAATTCTGTGCCATATCGAACGTGTTTCACGAATATTCGAATTTGATGCCAGTCCTCATCTTGAGAAGGGATTTTCGGTTTTCTAATTGATCGACAAAGTTTTTGAAATTCCTTGGCGGCTAAATCGACAAGTGAGATATCTGAAACAATCAGTGGAGGAATAGGGGAAATTTGGTCTAAGGTATCGAGAAGTTTCAAGTACCGTGGACTCCGTAAGCCTTCTAGCATGGTCGCTCTTGCCGCTGATCGTTGGTGTTCAAATGTTCCCAGAAGGCGTTCTAAAACGGGACGATCCTTAACCGCGAGGGTAGGGATTTCGTGTTGAAGGTTCTGCATCAAGACATCGTAATCTCTGACAGATCCCTGGATGTCTGCCAACCATGCCAATTCGGTTCGAAGCAAATTGCCCCAGTCGACGGCCAATACAGGACGGGCAACACGTAGAAATGCCCGCAGTCGTCTGACCGCAACCCGCATTTGATGGAGTTCTTCCGCATCCTCTCCCAATCGGGTGCCCGGATCATGGAGTAAGAGGTTTTTGGCTTGTTGTTGGAGCATGAATCCAAGATGATCCAAAATTGATGCATCAGGGTCACGGGAGGGTGCAGGTTGGGAGAATTGGAGGTTGAGTGCCTGAAACATTTTGGGGCGAGGGTCGACATCTTGTGCTCCCGTATCACGCAAAACTTGCGAAAGTTGAGACAAGGTGGACTTATCCCCACCCTTGAGTGAAATGTCAATTTCTGAAGATCGCCATACGAGGTTACTTCGATCTCGACCTGACATCCGATCGAGTACGACTTCGGCCAGTGGGCCTTCCAATCCTTGCACGAGGATTCCAGTGCGTCGGGTATGAATTTTCACTATAGGTGTCAAGTCATGATGCCGTTGCAGGGCGAAGAGAAGATCAGTAAAAGGAGCGGGAGGGTGTTGGCCTCCTGGGATTTCTAGTTCAATGCGGGCTACCCCAGGTGGCAGTTTCAGCTGCCAGAGCCCTTGGCCTTTTAGGACTCGCCGGCGAAATGTAATCCCTAACTGAGCTAATTGATAGTTCGGTGTGTCATAATAGGTGGATGTGAAGACTTGAACGGGGAGAGTGGCACCTGGAAGCTTAGGAAGTTGGAATCTGGGACCTGCGGAAAATTTCATGACTCGATCCCTGCATTCTCGAAAGAGATTGGCCTTTTTCATAGGGAACCCATTCAACAAAAAGGTTCTTCCTAACTTAGGAAGAAAAATATTAATTATACCATAATACCAGAAGGAAATAGGTCAAGTTTTATAGGCGTTTTCCCACCCTTTGTGAGGAATGATAGGCACGACGCTCTTCAGGGTTAGGAGAAGTAGTTGGGCTAGGATGGGCATTTTTCTGATAAAAATCGTTTAATGATCAGAGAGGCGCCAGAAACGTACACATGAACAATGAGGTTTTTAGGGTCATGCTTGTATTGTCTCAAATTTAACTAGAAAGGTACGGTATGCCGGATTCAGATATCCCCCAGCTCTCCACATTAGAAAATCTTCTTCAAACAGCTGTGGATGCGGCTCAAACAGCCTCCCCTCAAATTCTCAAACGATTCCAACAAGTTGATTTACAAGTGGATGGGAAGGAGGATGGTTCTCCCGTGACCATTGCCGATAAAGAGGCGGAAGCTACGATTCGGAAAGAATTGGAGTCCAATAAAATTTTGGGGGAATTAGATATTTTAGGGGAAGAAGAAGGATTAGTGGGGAAAGGCTCCCGATACCGCTGGGTGGTGGATCCTATTGATGGGACTCGGTCGTTTATCAATGGGATTCCTTTATTTGGGACCATTATAGCTTTAGAGGATACCTCAAATGGGCAAGCGTTAGTCGGAGTGATTCACCTGCCTGTTCTTGGAATGACGTATGCGGGTGCCCGAGGGTTGGGATGTTCCTGTAATGGGAAGCCGGTCCGTGTGACGAGTCAAAGTGATATTGAAAAAGTGATGATATCGATAGGTGATCCTGCCCAGTTTACCAGTGCTCATTTTGAGAAGGGGTATCGACGGCTACAAGAATCCTGCCCCTATTTGCGGGGATATGCCGATTGTTTTGGTCATGGCCTTGTGGTAGGGGGGGCAGTAGGAGCCATGTGTGATCCAGGGTTAAACCCCTGGGATGTGATGGCGACCCAGGTCCTTATTGAGGAAGCCGGCGGCCTGATTCTTCTCCGGCCAAGTGCCCTCCCCAACAAAGTTGATACGATTTTTGGGAATCGCGATTTGGTTCAATTTCTTTCAAAAGAGCTATCGTTTTAAAGGGTCTGAAATTTTGTTGAATGTGTTGTGCAGTAGCCCTATTCAGGTAAGGTGTGAAGCGGTGGATACAGGAAAGCCTAAAATACTCGTGGTGCGCTTGCATTGGCATACAAGTACCTGGTGACTCGTATTGTTGACCTCCCTTCGCGTTTGTTTATTCCCCCAACGATCATACCGTGAAAATTCTAAAGTTATTGTCTTAGGTGGAAAATTTTTGTGCAGTAAGACCTGATGGGGAGGAGGCTAAATAGGGACATTATTGAAGTTCCTGGACATCAATCGAATGAGTCCAGAGCACCTTTCCCTGAGTGTTGTGGCTTTGAATGTTTACTGTTCTGTGGGAACCTTCACCGGAGAAGTTCAGGGTACAGAAGTTTCGTTCCCCTACTATGGTCCCTTCAACCACCCAGTGATTCAGTTCATCATTCCTGGGATTTCCGGGAGTGGAAGTAAGCGGTGAACAGGTCAATTCATACAACGGATATGGCACATTTTGGTTGTACCGAATGAATTTGGTGGCATGCCGATCACCGCTCAGGAACAACACTCCTGTGGGTTTGACGTGACGAAGCCATTCAAGAAAGAGCTCTTTTTCGTTGGGGAAATGATTCCATCCCTCCCACCGGGGTTGGTTATCAAAAAATTGACTGCCCCCAGCCACAACTTTAAATGAAGCCCGTGACATGAGAAGCGCATTTTTCAACCAATCCATTTGCGCTTTCCCAAACATAGCCTTTCCTGGTTCTTCGGGAGCCCTATCATCATCTCGGTAGAAGCGATTATCTAAGAGAAAGAAGTCAATGTCTCCATAGGAGACGACTGTAAAGATTCCTCGTAATTCTTTGAGCCCATAACTGGGGTTGGCCCAATAGCGTTGAAAATGTTCTAAGGCTTGATCCTTGTAGATCCAAGCTCGGTTGGCATTGTCGGGGCCAAAATCATGATCATCCCAAATGGCGACATGGTGTGTGCTCTGTAAGAGTTTTTGTAAAGGGGGAAAGCTTCGGGTATGTCGATAGCGATACGCCAATCCTTGGGGACTCAGAAAATCCACCTCACGTAAATAAAGGGAGTCTCCCAGCCACAACATAAAGGCTGGGTGACGACTGGCAATCGTGTTGAAAATTTCAAATGCGCCTCCATAGTGCATCCCAGGGCGATCGAAAGGGGTTTCATTTATGTAAGCACATGATCCCACGACAACTTCAAAGTTTGGTGGAGGGTTACGCCATTGCCAAAGAGGTTGAGTATGGAACGTCAATACATAGGGAAACCTCACCTCTTGTTCATCAAGGAGCACTCGATATTCGTACACCGTTCCTGGCTGTAAGTCATATAGGCGGATGTGAGCAGTAAAGTCCGTTGAACGGTCAAGGGCAAGTGGTTGAGAAAAAAAATGGTCTGTCGGAGAGTCCGCAGCCCAGTATTTTACGGTTACGGTGGTGGGAGCAGAAGTTTGGAGCCATAGTATCGCCTCACGGATTCCAACATACCCTGGCATAGGGCCAGAATGAAGCTGTGCGGCAAGGGGTGTTCCTATCATCAGAACCCAGAAAGCCAAAGTCAGGGAAATCACGTTCATTGTTGTCCTCGTACCATGATCCTAGAAACAGCAGTTGGATCACAAAAGTCCGCGCAAGCTCTTGACGCACCTGGCAAAATCAAAAAAGGTCTCATCACCACCGAGGTGACCACGACTTTTTTGATTTCACCATGCACCCCAATATCTTACACGGCTGTTTTGCGCCCAACTGCCATTTCTAGGATGATGAAGAGTCCCTGTGGGGGGTTATACCGAATTTTTCATAAGAAATCATGACCTGTTGTGTGCTTTCTCAGTTCTGCATGACGGGAGGGGTCAAAAAAGGTGGGAAGGGAAATTGTGGAAAGCGCGTATGCTTATGGCATCGAATGAGACTCCCATTGTAGGAGCCTGAGCAACAAGGGGCCATCAGTTATAGAAAACTACGCTTGGGAAGGTTCTTGGTTGATGGGAGAGGGTGCTGAGCAATGGCCTGCGCAAAGAGCCTCATCCAGGGATGCATACACAGGAACGACTCGTTGAATTTTCACAAGGTTCAAAAGCTCTAGTACGTATGGTTGAGGGTTGGCCAACGCCATGGAAATCCCTTTGGCGTTCAGACGCCGAAAGGATTGTGTAAATCCGCTCAGCATGATGCTGTCGACCAAATAGACATCGATTAAATCAATAAGGACGGTTTCACAATTTGGGTCATTGATCTGGTTAATCATACTCATAAATTGAGTATAGACGAGCGAGTCCATCGTTCCATGAGGACGAAGAATAATGGCAGCGTTTTGGGAATGTTGGTCTATTCGCATGAGAGGTCACTCTATATCAGAATACATCGGGATTTTGTCGCGTGACTTAATAGGAACATTTGGGTTATGGGCGGGTAAAGGGAAAACAACCCGAATTAACGGACATTTGGCTTTAAGGAGTTTTAAATATGAAATCTCTAATGGCTGGGAGCTAGGTTAAGAGTGAGCCAGAGAGGTTAGTTGAATCCCAGGCTTGCAACAGGGGTATAAAGCCTTCGCTCGGTAAAAGTCTTGTAACCAAATACATGACCCAGCCGGGTTCGTGGGATTCCAAATTTTGAATGAGGCACAACGATTTTTCCCTCCGGTTCTATTGAAACCATCTAGGGAATACGATACCGTTTGAAATGGTTATGGGTGTCATTATTCAACGGGCTCACCAAAGATCTTCTCCTAGGACATGAGAAAAAATAACTTGGCCATCTCTCATCCCATCTTTGGGCCAGCTGTGAACGGGCCTCAATCGAAATACCCTCATCATAGCTGTGCTATGTCTTGGGTGTTTCTCAATCGTTCCATCCAAATCCGATCCAAATCTTGGCGCGATAGTGTCAGATTTAGTTTCTCTCAGGTCCTTAGTGGTGTCTCCTCGTTTGTTTGTTCTCGTCTACTGAAAGTTCATATTAGGGTTTGGGGCATGAAGGATTCTGCCAATGTCTAGGCTTGCTGTTGTTGATATTGGGACCAATTCAATTCATATGGTCCTGGCAGAGATTGACCCGGATGGAGGTTATACACTCTTGGATCGGGTGAAGGACATGACTCGACTAGGTGACGGATCGTTCCAAACACTACGGCTTTCTGAGCAATCCATGGAGAGGGGAATAGAGGTGTTGAAAAATTTCACAACCTTGGCCCGCAACAAAGGCTATAACCGGATTGTGATGACCGCAACCAGTGCAGTGCGGGAAGCGAAGAATGGCGGAGAATTTATTGAACAGGTTGCTCGGGCGACAGGGGTACGAGTTCGTGTGGTCACCGGGAAGGAAGAGGCTCGGCTGATTTATTTAGGAGTCCGGCATAGTATGGATTTGGCGGATCGACCATCTCTGATTATTGATGTGGGAGGGGGATCGGTGGAATTGATATCGGGAAATCGGAAGAAAATGGTTCAGGGGGAAAGTTTGAAAATAGGAGCCATTCGGTTGAAAGATCAGTGTTTAAGACATGATCCTCCGACAAAAGCAGAAATCCGAAATCTTCAAAATGCCATTGATGATCAGGTCACACCAGCCCTCAAACAATTTAAATCTGACAAATTCGTCCAACTCATTGCTTCATCGGGGATGGCAGGAAATTTGGCAGAGATAATTCACTTACGGCGAACAGGAAAACCTATCCCTCAGCTCAATTTAGCTACACTGACTCTCAAGGAAATTAAAGAGGTGGAAGCGGACCTTACGACCTGTCGGACCACCGAGCGTCGGGCTCTCCCAGGCCTTGACCCGAAAAGAGTGGATACACTTCTTCCGGCTACTGCAGTGATTCGGACCCTTATGGAAAAAACTGGTCATAATGAGATTCTCATCAGTGACAAGGCCATTCGTGAAGGGGTGATCTATGATTTTATTGATAGAAATCAAGAAGGGCTCCGAGCAGAGCGTGAGATTCCGAACATTCGGCTTCGAAATGTGATGGCGTTGGGTCGCCGATGTCAGTTTCCAGAAGTGCACTCTCGACATGTGGCCCGATTAGCCACAAGTTTATTTGACCAAACCCAACCGTTACATGGGTTAGGGGAGGAAGAACGAGAATGGTTAGAATATGCCGCCCTCCTGCATGATATCGGGTATCTCATTCACCCTCGGCAACACCATAAACATTCCTACTACCTTATTAAAAATAGTAATGTCTCTGGATTTCGAGCAGAAGAGATAGAAATTATGGCGAGTGTGGCTCGCTATCACCGTCGATCTATCCCGGGAAAGGAGCATGTTTCCTATCAAGCGTTGCCGGTGAATGGCCAAAAAATTGTGTCTATGTTGAGCGCATTGCTTCGAATAGCCGATGGACTAGATCGAAGCCATTTTTCGGTTGTGAAAAAAATTCAGGTTATTCTGGGGAAGACGGTGACCATCCAATTAAGCACAGCAGGAGATTCGGAACTTGAAATTTGGACGGCTCAGGGTCGAGCAGGTGTTTTTGAAAGTATCTTTAATCGGCCAGTTCATTTTGCCACCGAACAGGATCAAAACAGTTAGTGTTTGCCAAAGCTCCGAAGAACGCTAGGCGAAATCCACCATTGTAGTATGCCTCGGCCTGCCTGAGCGTTCCCCTCAAATGAAATCAAGGCCCCGCCAGCCTTTTTAAAAGACAGACCATAGACTGGTTCCCCAAACAGCATGACACCAGCAGTTGAGCCTAGGTGAGGTTCATGCCCGACACACAGGATGCAGGCATGAGAGCCAAAAGAATTGAGAAGGGGAAAAAGGTGGTGAGGGGAAGCCTCGGAAAATAATTCATGACAACACTGAATGTCATCCTCAAGAGAGAAAGCTTTTTTCAAAATATGAGCGGTTTCTTGGGTGCGTGTAAAAGGACTGGCCAAGATATGAGTGGGGGCTATGCCAGTTTTGAGTAATCCTTCGGCAGCCTTGTGGGTTTTTTCTCGACCTTCCATGGTCAGTGGACGATCTTGGTCATCCCCTCCCCAATCTTCAAGAGGGGCCGCAATACCATGTCGAAAAAGAACACAATGCATAATGACCTCTGGGTTTAAAGAATTGTACCAAAGGGTCAAACAAGACCCAAGTGTAACAGGCTTTCTCACATTCGCGTGGGGTGGGAGAACAATGAAGACAAATCGTAGAGGGAAAAAAGAATATTGCATTACCACAAAGCTCAGGTAAGTTTTATGTTACATTTGGCGAGGTCCTAAAAAGGTCCCTAACCTGCTAGTTCCAAGGAGAGGGTAAGATGGGAATGTAAGGGAGAGGATGTGAGGGTGGAGGGGAAGAAGCCGATGGAATCAGAATGTTGTGAAGACACACGCAACTTCTGTTTAAATGGGAAAAGGGATTGAGAATGATTAGTAAAAGGAGTGTATGAAGACATGAAATTGAGATGGACCCTTCAGGTTGTAGGTTTTCTGGCACTGGGTGCTTGTGGAACTCCTCAATTCCCCACGGTGGTGATCTATGACAGTCCAGAGCGGTTTGTTCGATTGCAGGTCATGGCGGATGTCCATGAAGGAAAAGTGTTTACGCATCCAGTTGACCTCTCAGAAGAAACCCTTGCTAAAGTATTACGTGGAGTGTATGTGGAAATCGAGCATTCGACGATCAGTCTTCCATTTTTAGGTGGGGATACAGCCCCGGTCAAACGGCGAGCGTTTAGTGATGCGGAAGTCAAATTTTTTACTCCGTATGTAGTCAGGGGGCTTGCTCAGACGACACCTGAAGAAATGGTGACGTTTTTTGAAACAGCGGAGGTTTCAGAACTGTATCAACGAACAACATCCGGTGGTGTATTTGCCAAAGGGGATAC
>CAZKRH010000091.1:0-10062 GCA_964555115.1 uncultured Nitrospiraceae bacterium
GGGCGCATTCTCCTAAGGATAAAATGGTTTTAGCTTAAGATCCTGAATGGCTTAAAAATGTTTGATGTTACTTCTCCTTAACTCCACATGAATTTCTGTCACCGTCGTTGCCATAATGGCATCGCCTGCCCTAAGGCCAGAAGGTTACGCAAAATAAGGGGGGAGCTCGAATTTAATCTGGCTTTGCGAACAGAAAGAAAATTGGATTAGGTCTTTCGTCGGCCTAATTTTTCCACTACACTTCCTCCTAAGAATTAACATGAATTTTCTTCCTCTTGGTTGATGAATACCCCTGCCCATATTGTTGCCAATCTTCTTGTTTTAGCCCCCAAAGACAAACCAAGGTTTCAGTTAGTCACCGTGGTGGGGGCGATCGTCCCTGATTTGCCAATATTCCTTTTTTATTTTTTGGAAAAGGTTGTGTGGGGAACTCCTGAATATCTTATTTGGTCGCACCAGTATTATCAGGAAGGGTGGCAGAATTTTATTGACCTGTTTAATTCATTGCCATTGATGGGGCTGGGGTTATTGATTGCCTGGTGGGTTCAATCAAAATCTGGTTTGTTGCTGTTTGGGAGTATGATGGTTCATGTCTTGGGTGATTTTCCTCTTCACCATGATGATGCTCATCGTCATTTTTTTCCGCTTTCGGATTGGCGATTTCACAGCCCATTCTCGTATTGGGATCCACAGCATTATGGGAATTTTGTGGCTCCCTTGGAAATGATCATGGTGATTGTGGGCAGTGTTGTTTTATTCCGGTATTCACAATCGGTTATAGGGAAATTCCTGATTGGATGTATTGGAATTTCCTATTTCATGTATTTGGGGTATGTGTTTTGGATTTGGGTGTAGGGGAAGGATTCCATGCTCTGTCGGCAGGGCTCGAAATCCTCCTGACACCTTACATCTTAATCTAGAGGAGGGAGGAGGATTCTAATAGAGAAGGATTTTAGAAGAATGGTAAGGACAGGGAGAAAGACGTTGTCTTACGAATAGGCTAAAGACATTTCCGCCGTTGCTGGCACGGCTGGTTTTTCACTCACCGATTGAAGGGCTCCCAAGATCCATTGATAGCGTTCTTCTGCCCATTCGTTAAAATCATTGGTGCTGGCAAACATCACATCCCACGCACGGACTCCATCTAACATTAACAATTGGTGTGGATGATTGTTGCCAGGAAAGTACACCACCAGGATGGCTGAATTGCCAATGAGGCTGATATCGGTAAACATATGGATCATGGCTGGTTTGGGTAGGTCAATTGAACGGGTTGCGGCTTCGACCAAAGGCCCATAGACGCGTTGAAGAAAATGTTGGGTAGCCTCATAGGGAGATTTAGATTCATGAAGCTGGGTGTTGGGGGCTTCGCCAATGAGGTTGGACGTCAAATAATCCGTGGCTTCCCACGTAGGCATCGCCCCTGAATGCACTAAGGCATCCATCACATACCCCATCCAATTTCGTACGCTCTTCGTATTGTTCGTTGTCATTCCTTGCTCCTGCATTTTCCCCTTTTCGGGGATTTTCATTTTAGACTTGAGTAGATTGTTTCAGATTCTTTGGGTGGGGATTTCGATTGGAAGCTACGGAAAACCACCTAAGTCAGACAAACATTTAATCATATTGTATTTCACCAGATTTTTCAATAGAGTTGTCCAAAGTATGATGGTTTAAAAGGAAAGAGGCTTTGGGCCTTGACCATCCTTTTCTTTGGTGTCTAGAATGGTGGGTTGTACTACCCTAATTCGTTGATTTTTATAATATTTTATACCACTAACCAAGGTAGTTTTCCTACCTGTGTGAGGGGAGTCTATGAAAATTGATTATATCAAGGGGGAATTAATTCAACCCCATTTCATACGGCTAGAAAAAAAAGCCGATCCCGCTCCTTCCGGCCCCAAAAAAAAGGTCATGTTGGTCTTTCCTCCAGATTGGTATCCTTCTGAACCCTACCTGAGTCTCCCGACCCTGACAGCTTTTCTTCGTGGCGCTGGCCATGAAGTCGTGCAAAAAGATGTCAATCTAGAAATGTATGATTGGTATTTCAGTGGTGATTTTCTCAGGAAGGTCCTTAAAAAAGTTCCGCAACAATTAGATCGATTAAAACGCCTGAGTCGAGATCGTGAACTCACGGAAGCGGAAGTCGACCTTCAGTTGGCTCTTTGTGAGTGTACACGTTCTCGCATGAGTGAACTGATTGAAAAGGCTGAACGGGCCAAAGACATTGTCAAAACTCCGGACTTCTATGATGGGGAAAAATTAGAATGGGCCATGCAGGTGTTCCGTGAAGTGACGGCGACGATTTCTTTGGTCTATGCTCCAGCCCGCGTGTGTATGCCCCCCATGGAAACGGATCTTTCGTATAAAGTGTTTATGTCTTCGGAAGTGCTTCAAGCCGTAGAGGATACCCAGGTCAATGTGTATCGAGATGTGTTTGATCATATTTTGAAGCCGGCTATTCTAGCGGAACAGCCTGATGTGATTGGGATTTCCATTGTTCTGCAACAGCAATTGTTTTCGACCATGACGTTCTGTGCCTTAATTAAGGAACAGTTTCCCCACATTCATATTACGATTGGTGGAAACACCGTCACCCGGTTACGGGATGTGCTGCCCAAGAGTCCCAATCTTTTTGCGTTGTTTGATACGGCTGTCATGTTTGAAGGGGAGACGGCCTTTCTGCGGTTGGTAGAAGCCATTGGATCTGATCAGGATTTCTCGAAAATTCCCAATTTGATGTATCGCGATGAGACGGGAATTCATATGTCCACCGTGACGGCTGCAGAAAACATGCATGCGTTACCGCCTCCCGACTTTGATGGCTTACCCATGGAGAAGTATTTTTCCCCGGTACCCATTCTCCCTTACTTAGCCACGAGGGGATGTTATTGGGGGCGATGTGAATTTTGTGACCATGGGGAAGGGTATACAGCGGGTTACCGTACGAAAAAAGTTGATCAAATTATTGAAGAGATTCAGTATCTTAAAGACAAGTACCACGCTTACCATTTTCATTTCACCGATGAGTCGTATCCTCCAGCCCTGTTCCGGAAATTGACGAAAAAACTGAATGACCATGAGATGAATATTGCTTGGACCACCCATATTCGATTTGAAAAGAGTTTGTTGGATGATGAAGTCTGGGCTGAGGCCCAAAAGTCTGGGTGTAAATTTCTCCATATGGGGTATGAGTCTGGTAGTGAACGGGTTCTTCAACTCATGGATAAGGCCACCACGACGGAGGTCATTCAGCGGAGCCTCGAACTGTCTTCCAAGCATGGAGTGTGGAATCATGTTATGGGATTCTTTGGGTTCCCTGGAGAAACGTACGAAGATGCTAAGGTTTCGATGCAGTTGTTGGAAGACAACAAAGAATACGTGCATTCGATTGGGTTTGGAACATTTGATCTGAGCAAGCACAATCCTGTGGCCAAAAATGCTGAGAAATGGGGAATTACCTTCTATGCCAATCCAGAATGGGATTTGGCTTTAGATTATTATTTTACTGTGAAAGAGGGATTGGGGGTTGAAGACGCGGAGAAGGTGTTCGAAGAATTTGAACAAAACCATTATACAGGATGGGATCTCAAAATTTTTATTCGGGAATATGTGTTTTTGTATGTAGCGCATTTTGGAACAAATAAACTCCCCGTGCTTCAAATTCAGGCGCCTAACGAAGAAGGCGCTGGTGAGTTAGTAAAAGTCTAAGCCTTGTCTTCGTTACCCTTTGTTTGATCTACCGGAATTTTGTTTTTTTTCATACAAGGAATGCACAGCTAATGGGAAACGGGTTAATTCAAGTTGATGAGCATGCGACCAAACCTGGGTCTGGCCGTAAACTGAAAACCATGTTGTTGTTTCCTCCTGAGTGGGTTCCGACTGCGCCCTATCTTGCGTTACCTAGTTTGACGGCGGTTCTCCGTGAGGCAGGCCATGAGGTCATCCAAAAAGATGTCAATATTGACATGTACAATTTGTTCTTCAGTGATATGTTTCTTATTTGGGTCAGTGCCAGAATGTCTCAACAATTAAAGACCCTGGAGAGTAAAGAAGCCAAAGAAGAATTGACGGAGGCTGAGCAAATTCAAAAGGCGAGCTTGGAGCATCACCTTCAAATTGATGTCATGGATCTGGCGGAACGAGCTGAACAGGCCAAAGCCATCACCCAGGGGGAAGATTTTTATCAGGCTGATAAATTAGAATGGGCGCTGAATACCTTCCGTGAAGTCATGCAGTATATTTCCGCTGCCTATTATCCTGCTTCTCTGGTGTTTTATCCCATGGAAAGTAATTTGGGATACCGCCCTGGAGTCTCGTCTGAAGTGTTTGCCTGTTTGGAAGATGAACAGGTCAATGTGTACCGGGATATTTGTCGGCAACTCGTGCTGCCCGCCATCAGTAAAGAACAGCCAGCAGTCGTGGGGGTCTCTATTGGTACTCAGATGCAATTACTTGCCGGGTTGACCTTTTGTAAGATGATTAAGGAAGCCTTTCCCGATATTCATATTACCGTCGGGGGAAATGTTATTACCCGGCTTCAAGAGGAAATTCCTCAAAAGCCCAAATTTTTTGAATCGGTATTTGATTCGGCGATTCTCTATGAAGGAGAGCATGCGCTCCTGTGGCTCCTAGAGGCCTTAGTGGGGGATCGTGAGATGAAGGCGGTTCCTAATCTCATGTTTCAAGAGAATGGGCAGATTCAAGTCAACTCAGAAATTTACACGGAAAAAACCACGGCCCTCCCGCTTCCGGATTTTGATGGGTTTCCTTTGGATTCATATTTTGTGCCCGTTCGGATTCTTCCCTATCTCGCGACTCGGGGATGTTATTGGGGAAAATGTACCTTCTGTGATCATGGCCAAGGATATTTTGATCAGTATCGAGGGAAACCAGCTGGGGATGTGATCCGTGAAATACAGGCGCTGAAAGAGCGATATCATTCCGATCATTTTTTATTTGCCGATGAATCCTATCCTCCCGCACTTCTCAGAAAAGTGTCGCAACTCCTGATTGAGCACGAGGTGAATATTAATTGGACGACTTTAATTCGATTTGAGGAAAGCTTACAGGATCCTGAAGTGTGGAAAATGGCAGTCAAGGCTGGTTGTCGGACGCTGTACTATGGGATGGAATCTGCCAATGAGCGGGTGTTAGAGCTCATGGATAAACATGCGAAAAAGAGCGTCATTGAAAATAACCTTCGTGAAGCCTCGAAAGCCGGGATTTGGAATCATGTGATGGCTTTTTATGGATTCCCTGGAGAAAAGCAAGAAGAGGCTGAGGAGACCAGGCAGTTTCTTCTTGATAACAAACAAAATATTCACTCAGTAGAACTGTTTTATTTTGTGGCCTATCGGCATACGCCGATGGTGAGAAATCCAGAAAAATTTGGCATCACCATTCATAAACAAGAGGAATATGATATGCCTCTGGATTATTATTATACGCTCAATGAACCGGATGGAGTGAGTTGCTTAGATGCCATGAAGATGTGTGAAGAATTTTATCAAAATGATTTCGACCCCTGGGCTGTTCGGGTGAATGCGCGTGAACACATTTTTCTCTATATTTCCAAATTTGGAACAAATTCGCTTCCTCAAATATATGCCGATACTAAGGGCTTAAAAGAATCCAAGAGTGAGGGGGTGTCTGGGCTCATTACCTGGCCGGTTGCTAAAGCAGGGGGTGAGGGGAGTCAGGAAGGGGAACCGGGAATGACTGGGGTAGTCAGTCACGCCTCTCCTTAGGTTATCTCAGATTCGGAACTATTCTGATTCTGTTCCCTCCATTTGAGGAGGGCCTGATACGCAGATTTTACCTGCCTAGTCATCACTTCTCCCTTTTTATACATCTGCATATATTTCCGTGGATTATTCGTGTGACCGGCATATCGTTCCGGTTGCCATGTTCGCAAGAGTTCCTGCTGTCTATTCTGGAGCTGGTCAGTGGTGAAAGAGGGGGATAGTTCAAAGAGCTGAAACGCCTGTTGCAGGGTTTCTTCAGGGGAAAGAGGTGGGGTTTCTGAGTTGGGTTCTGAATGTGGGGAATGCATTGAACGTTTCGTCTCATTAAAGATCCCAAAAATTTTGGCAGACTGTATTGAAGCCTGTCAATGTGAAGACATTCATACAAGGATAGATTGAAATGGGAACCGCCTTACCGTTACTGCAACCGACTTTGCTCCTCAAAGGAAAGGACTATCGGGATGTGCTCAAGCGTGAACTGGATGGTGGAAAAATACCCATTAGCTTAGGGAAAGCCTGCCCAGTCCAATGTGAATTTTGTTATGAGTTGGATCATTCCTATCGTGAAACGTTGGAGCCTCCCAAGACCACCCAAGATGATTGGGAATTTATTATCAATTATATCAATTCTAAACCCACGGATCCGATGCAGTTCTGGTGTTTAGGTGGGAATGAATATATGGAATGGACTGACTTATTTCTTCATCCCAAAGCGATGGAATGGGTGGAAGATTTTTTGAAATATACTGACAAAAACATGGTGTTTTTTACCGTCGGTTTTGTGCATGTGCCGAAGATTCATCAGCTCAGTGTACAATATCCAGGGCGGATTAATTTTGAACTATCGGTGATTACGATGGGCGAGCATCGACAACGTTTGATGCCCCATGCGCCTTCCATTAAACATCTCATGAAGGTCCTGGATGGACCCGCAGTATCTTCCGCAAATTTTTATTCGTTTGACAAAGATTCCATGTCCAAAGATGCTGAGATGATTGCCAAGGTCAATCAAAAATGCATTTTGTGGATGGGTTGTCTGACACCCGTCAGAGGGTTAAAGGACGAGACGATGGCTTTGATGCGTCAAGGGCGGAAGTATTTAGCGACTGAAGCGGAAAAAGTTTACGATGCCGGCTATTCTAATATGACGACGATTCATACGGAAGCCTATGTGACGGCCTTCTTGAATCGGAAGCGCATTGTCAGTCAGTTTGATGCGTTGGAGTTGGAAAAGAAGAATACTGTCGTCATGGCGGGTAGTGTGTACAAAATTCTCAATATGTATCGAAGGAACCGGGCCAGGTATTTACATGTTCCCAATGCGATGTTGGGTGGAGATTCCGATTGTACGGTTCTCTTGACATTCAACGATATTGCTAAGCGAATCACGAATCAAAAGGTCATTCATATTCCCAAATGTATGATGGAATCCGCCCGTGGGCCCTATAAAGATATTGAAGGGGTGTCGTTGGACGAGTTTGTGCAACGAACGGGTGTGAAAGTGAAAGTGCTTCGGAAGGTCGATACCAAATTTGCCAACGCTCGTCTGTATCGCAATGGGGCCTTGCAAAACTTCATTGAAGATTACGTGCGAAATCCACAAACCCCATCTTATGAAGCCTTGCCTCTTACTGCTTAACGTACCCGTGGTCAAAACCCCAGTGTGAAAGAATTGGCTTTCGGTCACCCCCGTAGCTTCTCTGAAATTTTTTTCTTTCCCTCCTTTCTTTTTTCTGCCACACTATCACGCTTTAGAATATCCCACACGTTTCAGAAAGGCACCAGCCTATCTTTGGAATCCTCACCACCACAATCTGCGGTGTGTTCAAAAAAGGGATGAGAATGCTCCAGGCGGATTTATTCAACGTACGACTCGTTGGAGTTCGAAAGGGAGGAGTGTTCTGCATTCATGAGTCCTGAGGCACGACGTCTCCAGTTTTATAACGCCGATGTGTTTACCGATCAACTATTCGGAGGAAATCCCGTCGCGGTGTTTCCCGATTGTGAAGGCCTGACCAATCGGGAGTTTCAACAAATTGCACGGGAAATGAATTTATCGGAAACGGTATTTGTCTTGCCTCCCACTGAGAAAAACTGTGTTGCCAAACTGCGGATCTATACTCCCACGCAAGAAATTCCATTTGCCGGCCACCCCGTCTTGGGAACCTTTTTTATATTGGCGACCCTCAAACGGTTCCCCTTAGTGGAGCCAATTACGCGGGTAAAGTTTGAATGCAATATAGGGGTTTTTTCGGTTGAGCTTTTTATCTTGGGCGGAATGATTGATCGTGTAGTGATGGCCCAACCGAAACCGGAATTTTTAGGAGCCATTGGAGGAGTTCAGGATTTGTATGAAGTCAGTAAAGCCTTGGGTGTGTCGAAATCTGTCATTACCGAAACCCATCTTCCTATTGAAGTCGTCTCGACTGGCCTTCCGGTCATGATTGTTCCACTTCGATCTCTGACTGCCGTCAAGTCCGTCTCTATTGATTTGTCAGCACTCAATGACATATGTGCCAGATGGGGCGCCAATGGGATTATGGTGTTTAGTACGATGACGGTGGAGGATTCGTCCACGGTTCATACACGTATGTTTGCCGGGCCGATTGGTGTGCTAGAAGATCCTGCCACAGGAAGTGCCAGTGGGGCCTTAGGTGGATATCTCGTCCATAATGGGATCGTTGATGTGGGGCCTACCACTGAAATTATTTCCGAGCAGGGCTATGAAATTGATCGGCCCTCTCGTATCGTTATTCAGGTCTTGTCAGATGATGATATGATTCAGGAGGTTCGGGTAGGGGGGGCAGGTCATCTTAGTCGCTGAAGGAAAATTACTGTATTAGGGTAGGTGGACCATACCCTTTTGGATTTGGATTGTTATTTTCGATCGTGATGGTACATGAATGTTTCACCCATGACAGGGGAAATTTTTCTCACACGGGGACGTCCCCATGTTTTTGTGACGAAAAGGAATATCCCATCGTTCTCTTGACACCCAACATTCCTAGAACTGTGATTGACGCACGATGAAAGCGGTCATTTTCCATCAGCATGGCGGACCTGAACAGCTTCGGTATGAGGAAGTTCCTGATCCTCAAATTGGGCCAGGGGAAGTCTTGATTCGAGTCAAAGCCTGTGCTCTCAATTATTTGGATATTTGGATTCGACAAGGTATCCCTGCCTACAAGGTGAACCTTCCTCATATCTCGGGGTGTGATGTGAGTGGAGTCGTCGAATCCGTGGGGAGAGGGTTACACGAACTCATGGTTGGGGATTCGGTATTTGTCTCACCAGGTCTGAGCTGCGGAACATGTCCCGCATGTTTAGAGGGTCGAGATAATCTGTGTGCGACCTTTCAGGTGCTGGGTGCTCACGTGCCTGGGGGATATGCAGAACTTGTCAAAGTGCCAGTGGCTAATGTGTTCTCCATTCCACAAGATGTGACCTTTGAACAGGCGGCAGCCTTTCCGCTTGTTTCCATGACAGCCTGGCATATGGTGTTTGGATTAGCCAAGGTGCAAAAGGGAGAAACTGTATTGGTGATGGCCGCAGGAAGTGGAGTCGGCAGTATGGCCATTCAACTGGCCAAATGTGCAGGAGCCCATGTCATCAGTACGGTGGGGTCCTCGACGAAACACGCCAAAGCGGAATTATTAGGAGCGGATCACGTGATTAATCATTCCACAGAGAATATAGTCACTCGCATTCGGGAATTGACGGCAGGTAAAGGGGTAGATGTCGTGATTGAACACATCGGTGAAGCCGTGTGGGACCAATGCCTCCAGGTGCTTGCCAGGGGAGGACGCCTTGTCACTTGTGGGGCAACCAGCGGGGGAGATTCTAAAATTAACACCCGATTTTTATTCTCCCGCCAATTGTCAATTATGGGATCTTATATGGGTACACGGGCTGAACTGGTTCAAGCAACCACCTTTATTGGATCAGGAAAACTCCGTCCCGTTATTGATTCTGTGGTCCCTCTTGCGGAGGCTCGAGCTGCACAAGAATTATTACTCAATCGTCAAGCCTTCGGAAAGGTGGTGCTGGCGGTAAATTAATGGGAATTATTGAAGGGCACCTCTAAAAACCGTCCTTTTCCGTGAGGGCGGCGTCAGCCGCGTGCTCAAATCCTCATGTATTCGCCCATACACTCCGGTTTTCCGCGCGCGGCTTCCTTGCCCTCACAAAAAATGCCGGGTTTTTAGAGGTGCCCTTAAGCCTTGGCAGCGTTGGAAGGCTGCATGGGAAAGCTATGGTTGCCAACCGGACTCGGGAAACCCAAACGTCCAGGATGACATGGGGGGCGTGCGGAAAC
>CAZKRH010000092.1:0-1798 GCA_964555115.1 uncultured Nitrospiraceae bacterium
CTAGATCCCTCTTCAGGATATACCTTTCCCGAAACCTTCTCTCCTCTTTCCCAGGAGTTATATTGTGGCCACTTATGTCGTTGGAGATATTCAGGGTTGTTTTTCATCGCTACAGATCCTGATTGAGCACATGGGATTTGATGTTACCAAGGACCGGCTTTGGTGTGTCGGTGACCTGGTGAATCGAGGGCCTGAATCTCTTTCGGTTCTTCGGTTTGTGAAAAGTCTAGGGTCTCGAGCAGTAACGGTTCTGGGAAATCATGATTTACACTTACTGGCTGTTCATGCAGGGATTGCCGAATTACAAGCGAAGGACACCCTTCAAGAGGTTTTGGAAGCGCCAGATTGTGAGGACCTCATGCTGTGGTTGCGACATCAACGGATGATCTATCAAGAAGATCAATTCCTCCTGGTCCATTCCGGCATTCTTCCTCAATGGTCCACTCAAGAAGCCCTGGAAAGAGCCAAAGAAGTTGAAACAATGTTGCGTGCCAAGAATTACCTATCTTTTCTGCAAGCCATGTATCGGTGCAAACTGACTCAATGGCAGGACCATTTTTCACTTGACAAACGACTAGGTTTTATTACTAATGTATTTACCCGTATGCGGGTCTGTTCCCCACATGGGAATATTAACCTGAAATTTAAAGGTCCCCTTGATGAGATACCAAAGGGTTTTTCTGCTTGGTATGACATTCCCCCCCAAACCCATCGCCAGGAGATCATTGTGTTTGGACATTGGTCTGATCTGGGAATTAAGGTTCTTAACCATTGCATTGGCTTAGATGGAGGATGCGTTTGGGGAAAGAAACTAGCAGCAATCCGGTTGGAGGACAGAAAAATCTTTGAGATCTCCTGCTCAGGCTAGAAATATTTTTTTCTGTTGAGTTGGTCCCAACCTAAATGGAGACGAATTCATTTTATATTTTTGCAAAATGTTCCTACCTTGTTGATTTCTTAAAATGTATCCTTACGGACACTATACTGTATGCAACCGTATACAGTTAGATAAAAAAGATCTTAATTCCCAGCTACCATAAAATGGTTCTAGTGATAAAATTGTGTTTAAAAACAACATGATATAAGTTACTTATGAAAATCTATGTAAAAGAAAAATTGCTAGGCACAAACCTTGCTGTAATTAGTTCATACTGATTGATGGAATTTACCTTTTGATCAAAGGCAATGGTGGTCGTGCTCGTTCATTCCAAGAGGGAAGAGTTCACTTGGCAGAAGGAAACCCTTTTCCAGCCTAAACTACAAGGAGGTAGGATGAGCGTAAAGTCTCAGGAAAAAAGAAAAATCCGGAAAAATTCTAAGATTTCTAAAAGGAGGGTCTTGGCCACATCGTCAACGTTGAGTATCTCACAAGCTACCAGTTCCTCCAGTTCCCAGCCCAGTTTCCGTTCCATGCGGAAACAATGTTTAAAATGTCAGGGTTGGATAGTGTCCCAATCCATCGATTTGTCAGAAAAAATCGAAACCCGTTGCTTAAATTGCGGTTGGCAACCCCGGTATGGGGCACGGATTATCAAAGAACCTGAAGAAGCCAGGGCCATTCGGCGTTTTACGGGTGGATTCCTATCGGGTACAGGGGAGAATGTTCCCTTATTATCTTCTTTAGAACAAGCGTTCCTTGGAATGGGAAAAACGTTTGCTAAGCGCCAAAAATAATCAACTTCTTTCTTTATTGCCCTAACGAGAAAAAATTGAGGTCATCGACCTCTTCCATAAGCTCCCAGAAAAGTACAAACCTGAAGGCCTCTTTGGGTATTGGACCTCTTTTCTCCTGAACCCT
>CAZKRH010000093.1:0-42957 GCA_964555115.1 uncultured Nitrospiraceae bacterium
CGAATAGAATTGGAAGAAAAAGAAATTCCTCTCTTTTTATCGAGTGCCCGACGAGAGAACATAGTCCAGCACCTTACTTCTCTAGGATTTCATACTGTGACGTTGGATTTGGAAGGATATCGTCAGGGTGGGGGAAATAAAGAACCTGCTTCAATTACACAACTCTTTCCCACGACATAAAACACCTTCAGCCGGGCCATCGTATCTTAGGAACAAGAGTTTGCAAACTTCAACAGGTTTATTTTGAATAATCTGACGCGACTGACTGTAAGGCTTCTTGGGCCAGGCGTTGATGATCCTCTCCTGATAAACTTCTAGTCAACACCTTTTCTGCCACTAATATCGCCAAATCTGCCGCTTCTTCACGAACAGCCTTAAGAGCCTGTCTTCTTTCCCGATCGATCTCTTGGGCGGTTTCCGCTTTTATTCTTTCAGACTCTGCCCGTAACCGTTGCTCGTTTTCTTCCAATAACCGTTGAGCCTTTTCTTTCGCTTCTGCCATTATCGCTTCAACTTCCTTCGCAGCCCCTTGGAGTTTGGCTTCATATTGCTTGAGCCGTTGTTCGGCCGTAGCACGGCTTTGTTCGGCTTGCTCAATACTTTCCCGAATTTTCCGTTCTCGGGTTTCTAGCGATTCAATGATGGGCGGCCAGGCATACTTCTTTAACACCCAAAATAGAATCCCAAAGGAAATGAGTTCCCAAAAAATCAGTGAGGAGAAAAATTGTGAGTCAAATTGCGGCATACCGTGAGAATCCTACTTTGTAAAGCCCATAATAATAAAGGCAATGACCAACCCGTATAGAGCAATGGCTTCCACCAGCGCAAAACCAATCCACATATATTTCCCTACCCGCGCTTCGGCTTCCGGTTGGCGCGCCACGGCCTCAATCATCTTTCCAAATATGTACCCAATCCCCACACCGGCGCCGGCAAATCCCGCGGCGGCTAGGCCCATTCCTACTAATGCGGCTGCTGAAGCATCCATTGTCTCTGTTTCCTCCCCCTTCGGGCGTTAATATTTAAAGATCCTCGGAAGTCCTTTGTATTCGACAGGCCTTCATGATGTAACCAACAATTTTTGTTTAAATTGAAAAGTCCCTTATGCCGTAACCCCACCCCCGATACCTTAATGAGGGTGAATCGCATCCCCCATATACACGCAGGTTAAGATAGTGAAAATATAGGCTTGAATAAATGCAATACCTACCTCCAACCCATAGAGTGCAATGGTAAAGGAAAAGGGAAGCCAGCCAATCAGGAGTCCACCGGAAATGGTCAGGCCAAATAACACCCCGAGAATGACATGCCCCGCCGTCATATTGGCAAATAACCGAACGGCCAAAGAAATGGGCCTTGCCAGCTGACTTATTATTTCAATGGGAACCATCAAAGGTAAGAGCCACCCTGGAGTTCCTGGAGGCACTAGAATGCCGAGAAATTTGATTCCATGAATTTGAAAACCCACCACCAAACTCAACCCATAGACCATCAGGGCAAATACTCCCGTCACAATAATCTGACTGGTAATGGTAAACGACCCAGGAATGAGCCCCAGTAAATTGCTAAAGAGAATAAAGATAAAAAGCGAACTGAGGAGAGGGAAAAACTTCTGTCCGTCTGTACCCATCGTATCTTGAATGATCCCTCGTATAAATTCTACCAATATTTCCGCCACACTCTGTAACTTGGTCGGCACCAAGGATCGGGATCTGCCGGCTTTGATTAAAATGGTTGTCGACACACCAACAACCACAAACATCATGATCACGGCCTTATTGATGGAAATATCCACGCCCAATAATGAAAGAGGAATCATGGTATGTAATTCAAATGTGTGAAGTGGATTTTCCAAGAAAGATGCTCCTACCGTTGAATCAATTTTCCCACCGCTGGGCCGCTCGATAAGCATTCCGAATCCCAGCAATCACGCCTAATATGAGCCCCACCACTAAACCCCACGGTTTGGAAGCGAACACATAGGTATCCACGACCCAGCCTAGCACACCCCCGACGACGAGAGACGCAAGCAAGTCCGTGCCAATTCGAACTGCTTGCCCCAGCCCCGAATACAATGGATCTTGAGATGGAGGCATACCAAATCTGGTGGGGTTCCCGAAACGGGCGCGTAATTCAATCAAAATACGCCCAATTTTGTCAAGCCAATAATGACGGGCTTTTCTTGATCTATTGTGGCGGATTTCCCAAATAAGTCAATGGAATCTTCCTGGTACTTTTTCTCTGTCACAGTACCAGGTACAATGACCCATTATGATGAGAACTATCCGATACTTCCTCACGGCCAGCCTGATTTTTTCCAGTACCCTGTGCCTCGCCCAATCTGAAGAACAACTTTCTGATTTGACGGGTGGAGTCATTCCCATCATTGTAGAACAGGACGGGTCTTTTCAGTCCGGAGGAGAACTCTCCAATCGCAATGCCGGGATTACGACTCGAAGCGACCTCCGATATGTGGTCAAACTCAAAAACCAAACCAATGACCCTATCCTTTCCTCGTCCCTCATTTTGGTCGTGGATAGCATTGTCGAAGTGGCACGGGGACGAGAGGTCATCCATTTAGTTGAAGTAGAGGGGTATGATGGCCTTACCAGCCAAGGAAAACCTTTTTTTCGCATTCCTGAGGGAGACACCAAAGAATTAAGGCCCTTTGCGGAGAGCGAAACAGTCATTGTGCGAATACTCAATCCAGACCTCCTTCGATTAGCTCAGCCCTCGTTTCAAGTCCAAGGTATTCCACATTCTCAATCGAATTCTCTTAATCGACTACGGGAGACCCTACTTCGAAAAGGGCTTATTTCTTCCGAAGAGGCTGCAGAAATTTTTGATACCACCAACGACACCCAACCTTAACCCTTTACCTGATGCCGGAGTTTCCTTCCTATTCTTCTCCAGGCCCTTTCTCCCAGGATCACCCCTTTCCTGTGGTCCACACTTTTCCTCTCCCAAAGCTCGATGTATTTGAAATCTACACCCGCATAGCCTTCCCCAACACACCTTCCTTTCTTTTCGAAAGTGGAAAGGGCGAGGCAGGATGTAATCGTTACTCATTTGTAGGGACAAATCCTTCTTATATCCTGTCGGGAAAAGGGAGTCAGATAGAAATCCGAAAGGATGGTCAGGTGTTTTCATCCCAAGGACACCCTTTCGAGACCCTCACCTCCCTATGCACGCCTCCCACCTATTCCAGCGATCTGACACTTCCCCCTTTTCTTGGCGGGGCCGTGGGATTTTTGAGTTATGATTTGGTACGACAATTTGAATCGTTACCCAACCTCACAGACGATTCTTTGGCCTCCCCCGATTTAGAATTCCTCATCATTGAACTCTTTATCGCCATCGACCACCACACTCAAACCTTGCACTGCATTTTTTCCCCCTCCCCAGAGCGACTTCACAACACCCCCTCCGACATCTTGCACAAAGAGGGTCTCGAGGGATTGGCTCTGTTGCAAACCAAGATTTTTCATGGCGCGTCCCCACCAACGAAACACCCCGCAAAATGGAAAATAGATTCGCTCCAAGCCAATCAACATCAGTCAGAGTATGAACATCGCGTACGCACATGTCAGGACCTTATTGCCGCAGGCGATATTTATCAGGCAAATCTCTCACATCGGTTTGACTTTCAACTTCACGCCAACACTTCGGAACCTGCGATGCAGGCCAGTCGCCATTTATTCCAACAACTCCGCCAGGTCAACCCAGCCCCTTTTTCTGCGTTGGTGGAATTTGAAAAATTTTCACTGGTATCTTCTTCGCCCGAACGCCTGGTATCCCTGCGCAACAATGTGGCAACCATACGCCCCATTGCCGGTACCCGACCCAGAGGTCATTCTCTTGCAGAAGATCGGCGGCTCATTGAACAATTAGTCACCAGCCCCAAGGAAAGAGCTGAGCACATCATGTTAGTCGACCTCGCTCGAAATGACTTAGGTCGTGTCTGTCAGTATGGATCCGTTCAGGTTAATGAACTCATGGGAGTCGAACGATATTCACACGTCGCCCACTTGGTCTCCAATGTGTTGGGGACACTTCATCCCACCAAAAGGGGAGCAGACTTGATTCGAGCGTCTTTCCCCGGTGGAACCATTACCGGTGTCCCAAAGATTCGATGTATGGAAATCATTGAACAATTAGAACCCGTGCGACGTGGTCCCTACACCGGGGCCATTGGATATTGGAGTTGGAACGGAAATTTAGACTTTAACATTATTATTCGCACTCTTTTACTCACTCAAGATAAGGGATACTTACAGGTTGGGGCGGGCATCGTTGCAGATTCTGAACCAGTTCGAGAGTATGAGGAAACTCTTTATAAAGCCCAAGCCCTATTTCAGGCCTTGCATGTTTCTTAAAAACCTGTTGAAGACATCTGCCCACCTTCGCCCCCGCCGCTGAAGCCAGCTTTGGCGCGCAAGCGGTTGAAGCTACGGTGGACAAGCTCGCGACCTTCTCATGGTTCGTTGCTCGTTCCTAGTCGCTAGTATTTTGAAATTATTAACGCCCTTTTTCTTTCGAGCAACTAGAGACTAGCGACTAGTATCCGGTTTTATTATTACGGTCCTGCTGGACAGTCCTTTTGAACAGGCCCCTTAACAATTTTTATCAGGGATAGCACTATGTGGGTTTGTATTAACGATCAATTCGTTCCACAAGAACAGGCCCTTATATCCGTGTATGATCACGGCTTCCTTTATGGCGATGGAGTCTATGAAACCCTCAGGGTGTATGATGGCACTCCCTTTTTGTTAGATCGCCACCTGGACAGACTTCAACAATCTTGCACTCTGATTCGCCTTTCATTGCCCAACCCATCCATGGGATGGGCGGAGACCATCAGGGAACTCTTACACAAAAATTCCCTGACCACGGCAATGATTCGGATAACCCTCTCCCGGGGCCCAGGGAAGCTTGGACTTGATCCGGCTTTATGCCCTACCCCCACGACTGTGATTATGGCGAACCCCTTGTCACCGTTACCCGTCCATCTACGAGAGCACGGCGTTCGCATTGGCATCGTTCATATTCAAAAAAATGCCGCTTCGGCCATTTCACCCAGAATAAAATCCCTCAACTTTTTGAATAATATTTTGGCCAAACAGGAGGCCATACAAGAAGATCTGTTTGATGGAGTGATGCTGAATCAGGATGGGCAGCTGACGGAATGTACAACCAGTAATTTCTTTTTTGTGCGTTCCAATACCTTATGCACGCCGTCGAAGGAAAGTGGCATTTTAGAAGGCATTACCAGAGAAACCATTATTGAGCTCGCCAAAACATTGGGCATGGACATTCATGAAGCTTTGTTCCTTCCCCAAGACCTCATTGAGGTGGAAGAATGTTTTCTCACCAATTCAGGTTTTGAGATTTTGCCCGTTTGCGAAATTCGAGACTATTTTACACACCCACCCTGTCCAGGCCCTTGGACTCAGAAACTTCATGCGGCATTTCAAAATTTGGTTAAAACCCAAGGAGGGGCATAAAAAAGGAAGGGGGAGAGACAGTGGTCCCCACCAAAATTACATGGCTTGAGAGGTGGGCTCATCAGATGAAGGGGGAGCCATGATTCGTTGGATGTGGCTATGAGCTTTCCAGTCGTTTCCCTCTTGATTGGGGAAATCAGCTCGAAAATGCGCACCCAAACTGTTTTCTCGCCATAATGCGGCTTCGGCAATACATCGTCCAACCTGAATCATATTCTTCACTTCCAAATCTCCCCGCCGAGGAAGAGAACGTTCAAATAACGTCTCCCATCTGGATAATTGCCCCAAGGCATTCACGACAGAATCTCCAGTTCGAACCAGCCCGACCTTTCCCCACATCAAACGCCGGAGAGACACCCGGATTTTTTCAAGGTCTTCTAAGGTTTGCTCACCTCGCCCAGGTAGATTCTGGATAAGTTGCGCAGAAGCTTCACGACTTCCAGAGGAAGAAACATTCTGGGAAACGACCGTTTGGGCGGCTCGTACTCCAAACACCAGTCCCTCTAACAACGAATTGCTCGCTAAGCGATTCGCACCATGAACCCCGCTACAGGCCACTTCACCCGCAGCGCACAACCCTGGCAAAGACGTCTTTCCCCATACATCTGTTTTAATCCCTCCCATAAAGTAATGCGAACTGGGAGACACGGGTATCCATTCTTCCGTAATATCAATGTCGAAACGAAGACAGGTGGTGTAAATTGTGGGAAACCGTTTCTTAATAAAGTCTCCACTCAGATGCGTGACATCTAGATACACGTGGCGGGATCGAGTGGCAGCCATTTCTGACCAAATCGCCCGTGCCACAATATCCCGGGGAGCCAACTCAGCTGCCGAATCATAGCGCGACATGAAGAGTTCGCCCTTTCGATTTCGCAAACGGGCCCCTTCTCCTCGCATGGTCTCCGATAAAAGAAAGGGAGGGCTGGAGGGCAAATATAAGGCCGTGGGATGAAATTGCACAAACTCCATATCTTCCAAAGCCACACCGGCTCGATAGGCCATGGCCATTCCATCACCTGTCGCATTGGGCGGATTGGTCGTCCGCGCATAGACCTGTCCGGCCCCTCCTGTCGTCAGCAACACTGCCCCTGAATGGATAGCGATTAATTGCCCTGTGGTCTCATCCAACACGACCGCCCCACAACAGCGCCCATCGGCCACGAGTAAATCCACGGAAAAATGGTGGTCCAACCATTCAATCGTCGGTTGATTTCTGGCCTTCGCCAATAACACCCTGACAATTTCATTGCCCGTCGCATCACCCCGAGCCCGCAAGACCCGATTCCGGCTATGCGCACCTTCTTTGGCAAAGGCAAATTTTCCATCCACCTTGTCAAACTGGGTTCCCCAAGAAATGAGTTCCTGGATTCGTTCAGGTCCATCTTCAACTAACACCCGGGTGGCTTGTTCGCGACAGAGTTGATGGCCCGCCTTGATGGTATCGGTAAAATGCAACCCCACATCATCTTCTTCATGCAGAGCTACGGCCACGCCACCCTGAGCATAAATAGAATTACTTTCTAAGGGACTGCCCTTGGTGGCGATACACACCCGCCCATGGCGAGATAATTCAATGGCAGACCGTAGGCCTGCGACACCACTGCCAATGACCAAAAAATCTACCTGCTGATGCAATAAGGAATTCATCATGTTCTGGGGCATGGAAATATGTCGTGCCTATAACCTTTTTATAACAAAGACTGCCTAGAGGCCATGCCAAAGGGAAGGTCTCCGCCCACCGCCGCCAATAAAATCACTTTATTTCCACTTAATTCCAAAATCCCGTGACCACGAACATGGAGGGGCAATTGACCTTCAGATTTTTCCCACCCTCCCTGCCATTGAATATGAACGGTGATTAAGGCTTCCTGAATGTTGATCCGTTCAATCGAAAAATCCAGCGAAATATTGGAGAATACCTGAAAGTCCTGTTCGACCTCTTTTTCAAATCTTTTTAAATCTTCAAGTGGGAGAAGAAGATCTTGAATAGTCTGGATATCTTCCTCGACATAGGCACTCCGTAATGTTTCAATAGCCGCCACGATTCGCTCGAATCGAGCATGATCCTCTGGATACTTCGGAGGAGTCGATGAACAGCCCAAACCTATTCCGGTGAGAAGCACCACCACAAGCTGTAACATTCTCATCGTAGAAAATCCGACCATAGGAGCGCATTATACCGGTGTTTCAACGGAAATGGTCAAGAAAACTCGCAGTGCCTCATTTTAAGGCACTCATGATTGCTGTCATGTATCCCTTGAAAAGACAGAATTTCTTGACACCGTGAGGAGCCCTATGATAGGTGTGTAAGCTTCCGACCGCTCATCACGCACCCATCTTTTTTCCCTTTTGGGTGTGTGCCAGTCACAGAACCCTGGATGGGTCTTTGGTTTTTTGTTAAGGAGTTTGCATGGCCAGTGTTGTGAAAAAAAGACGGAAAAAAATGCGAAAGCACAAACATAAGAAGCTTCGCAGGCGAATGAAGTTCGCACGCCGTCGAAATTAACCTAAAACCCACAACACCCGGTGGACAAATGCATCTGGGGAAAAAAACTAAGATTAGGGTACGAACCGCTCTTAGTACCTATGTTGGGGTTCTGTTTGTTCCCTCCATGCGTAACAGAGTATCGGATCTTTTTAATGATGAAGGGGTGTTTTTTATCACCCTGACTGATGTCGTCATCGATGAGAAAGAACGGGCTGACTTTGTGGCTCTCAATAAAAATATGATCGAATCCGTGACACAATTGGAATAACTCCCACGTCCCCTTTCATTCCTGCATTTCTCCATCTTGCCCCAACGATTTTCATTTCCCTGATTTCCCGACTATGACCTCTACCCATTAAGAGAACGAGATCCCTCCCATGCCAATTTTTTCAAGGTTCCGCCCTTTTCTTCGCCCCTATCTTCCCCAAATGATGGCTTCGGGGGTACTCGTCATGGGCGTGGCCATCCTTAATCTGGTGCTGATCCGATTAGCAGGGAAACTCTGGGACATTATTACGGTTGATCGAAGCCTAGAGATCATGACTCAGTATCTGGGATTCCTCCTGCTGTTGACCCTAGGACAAAGCCTGCTTTCTATCGGCCACAGTTACCTGACGGCATGGGTGTCCCAGCATATCATGGCGGACTTCCGCTCTCATCTGTTTCACCACCTCCAACAATTGTCCCTCAATTTTTTTGCACAACGTCGAACGGGAGAAATTTTATCACGTCTCATGAATGACGTGGGGGTCATTCAAAGCACCGTGAGTGAAACCCCCATTGATAGTGCCAAAAATCTGGTCACGTTCATCGGGGGGGTAGGATTTCTTCTTTATTTGAAATGGCAACTGTGTCTGCTAATAATGATCCTCCTTCCTCTGCTCATTCTGGTGGCTCGACTGTTTGGAAAACGGTTAAAAAATCTTTCGACCCAAATTCAAGATTATACGGCGGCGCTGACCACCCTTATTGAAGAAGTCGTGTCGGGAATTCGCATTGTGAAGTCTTTCGTGCAAACCCATAGAGAACATGCTCGTTTTCAAAACAGCCTCGATACATTAGTCCAAACCAATCTCCGTCGTTCTGTGATCCTCGCGATATTTGTTCCGACCGTGACCCTCCTGACCTTTCTAATGGCAGGCATTGTGTTTTGGTATGGAGGCAAACAAGTGATCGACCAAACCATGTCTCCCGGTGACTTGTTTACATTTGTTCTGTTTGCGGGAATTCTGATAGGTCCCTTTGGATCTGCAGCACGATTGTTTTCGCAAATAAAGGAAGCTCAAGGAGCCATGGAGCGAGTTTTTGACATACTGGATACGAAACCGGACATTTTCAATCGGCCTGATGCCATCCCCTTAACCACCCTTCGAGGACACATAGAGTTTACACATGTAGGGTTTGCCTACGACCCGAGACACCCTGTGTTAACGGATGTCTCGTTTGCCATTCAGCCTGGTGAAATGTTGGCGTTGGTCGGACCCACGGGCGCAGGAAAAACCACTATTGCGAATTTGTTGCACCGGTTTTATGACCCTACCAAAGGAGACATCTTTCTGGATGGAAACAATCTTCGTGATCTCGAACTGGAGAGCCTGTACCAACATATTGCGTTAGTTCCACAAGAAACTATTCTCTTTGGAGAAACCATTTTCGAAAATATTCGGTATGGGCGAAAAGAAGCTATAGAAGGGGAGGTCATTTCCGCCAGCCAAGCTGCGAATGCCCATGATTTTATCATGGCCTTGCCGGACGGATATCAAACCATGGTAGGAGAAAAGGGAATCAACTTATCTGGGGGACAACGGCAGCGCATTGCTATTGCTCGAGCGATTTTAAAAGACCCGAAACTTCTTATTCTTGATGAAGCCACCTCGGCCTTAGATTCCGAGTCTGAAATGTTAGTCCAGGAAGCCTTGGGCCGACTGATGACAAGTCGAACCACGGTCGTCATCGCACACCGTCTGACCACCATCCAACAAGCTGACCGCATCGTGGTACTCAATAAAGGATCGATCGTTGAGGACGGCAACCATGCTTCCCTTATGCAACGAGCGGGACTGTATCATCACCTCTATACCCTCCGGCTCGCAGAATTTGACGATGATAAATCCTTTTATCCTACCAAAGAGTAGATTGAGATAATTGAGAAATCACGAGTCATCCAGCAGCGAAGAGCTTGTCGAGGTATGGGGAGGGAAGCTGAAGCAACGCTCTCATTCGCCCAGAAGATATAGAGCAGGTAGTAGAATATCTCAAAAAAAGCTTTATCTGCGAGTTATTTTATTTTGGAAAAGTCAGCCTCGATGTTGACGAGTTTTCCATCAGGGAAAAACACGGCCACGGTTGTTTGAGCTTGAGGGTCAAAATCCACGTACGCAAACCTCGCCGTAAATCGTGAAGTATAAGATTGTGGCATGCCCGGAATTTTTCTTCCTCGTGCCGGGGCTCCAATGTCCACAGCTTGAATATTATGTCGCCCTTGCTGAAGAACCACTTGGGCTCCCTCGGCAAAAAACTCTTCCTCTCCACACAACCCAATTTCAAGTTCCAGATTTGGCATATCTAAGATTTCCTGAATTTTACTTTCGGGCATCCGAATTTCCGTTTTCTGCCGTTTAGACTCAGCAGCTTCCCGACGCCCAAAATATTCCAGCCAATAGGTTTTGGTTTTTAACACGGCACTGGTTCCACATGGATTTTTTTCTAAATCCATACCAAGTCGAATGGCTTGATCAGCAGCTTTGATCACGCTTGCGACCTGCTCTACGGTTTCAGCCTTTTCCATAGGCTCTCGACCGGCTGAAAGAGAAGCATTCGCTTGTTCCATGGTTAATTCCACATCTATTCCCCAAGAACGATCAACAAGAGGAAATATCCCAAAAAGGATCGCACCAAGGCCTATACTGAACAGGAAACGACTCGTTAACCATGATGCACCCATGCGATGCCTCCTTTATCAAACAGCCACTATCAAACAGCCACAAAAAACTTTGACCTCAAAATTGACCAAACATTTCACGAATGCTTCGACCTCGACAGGTTTTTCACTTCTGTGCTTGATTGTAAGAAACTGAAAAATCCTTTGCAATCCCTGATTCAGTAAGAGGGAATTTTTTCCTCATTCCTTTCGTATTCTCGGAAATCAAGAAAAACACTTAGTCCTTTTAGTTGACTCAATGGCTGAAGTTGGGTACATTAGCCCCGCCTTTAGCTCTGGTGGGCTCTCCGCTTCCTGTAAATTTACTCGAGTTCCCGCCTTACTATCCTGATTACAATAGCTATTTCCAAAGGCCAAATTTCAGCGAGGTATCCGTGTGAGCAAACAAATGAATGGGAACGGGGCAGTGGCCGATGTTGAAAAAGTCGAACGCGTCTACAGCAATTACTCGGGTGTCTATGATCAAACCTTTGGAAAGTTTATGCAGAACTCCCGGGAGTTGGCGATTCGTGACCTAGCCGTTTCTCCCAATGAGCAGGTCCTGGAAGTTGGGGTTGGGACCGGGCTCACCCTTCCTTATTACCCAGGCCATTGTCGAGTGACAGGGATCGATGTATCCTCCGCGATGCTAGCCAAGGCTAAACAACGAATCGAAAACGAACAACTCGACCATATCTCCCTGCTCCGGATGGATGCAGGCCAAATGGATTTTCCAGAGAGTTCCTTTGATATTGTCATGGCTGCCTATGTCGTGACCGCCGTGCCGGACTATCGTCTCGTTATTTCGGAAATGATTCGGGTATGTAAACCCGGTGGACGCATTGTGATGTTGAATCACTTCAGTAATGGAAACAAATTCATTGCTGCGGTTGAAAAAATCATTTCCCCTATGTGCCTTCATATGGGATTCCGCACGGATCTTTCTCTCAGTTCTGTGCTTGAAGGGACCTCGCTTCTTGTCGCTCGGAAACAAAAAATGAATCCCTTTCGCTTTTGGCATCTCGTGGAATGCGTGAATGTGAAAAATGGCCATAATGGTCATTCTACAAGAATCCACGCATAATCCTTCCACCACACGCCCATTCTTTCTGAATCCGTCACTTCTTCTGTTTTTCATCATCCCATAGACAATTGGTTTCAGATTTTCTTGGTAAATCTCAAAAGTCCTTGATCATTCTGGATCTGTGGAATCATTCAAAGAATTTTCACATGGGTGGCACCTTCCCCATTCCCTCAAATATCAGGGGACAAGGGCCTGTTCAAAAAGGCCACAACAAAAACATGAAGCGTATCTCGTATTTCGTCGTTCGCAAAAAACTTCTTAGTCTTTCTCACGAGATACGAATGACGTTTCACGAAATATGATTCAAAGAAACGCCGCTGGCGGCCTTTTTCAACATCTCCATCCTTGATTCGTGCATATTCCCTGAAGTAACGTGAGAAAATATTCCACCTTTTATCGTCAATAGAATTGAAGCCCATACCTCAATTCCCTAATTTGTAAGGAGTCCTGATCCATGTCCGGTTTCCCTATTTCTTACGCAGACCGTATTCGCACGTTACCCCCCTATCTTTTTGCAGCCATCGACGAAATGAAACAGAAAGCTCTCGCCCGGGGGGTCGACATTATAAACTTAGGTGTTGGGGACCCAGATCTTCCAACCCCTGCTCTTATTATTGAACGTTTGCGAGAGGTGTGCTCGGACCCCAAACACCACCAATATCCCTCGTATGACGGAATGCTATCTTTTCGCACGGCGGTAGCCAATTGGTATGCCCGCCGTTTTAATGTGACGGTTGATCCGCGGTCAGAAGTCCTCACCCTCATTGGATCCAAGGAAGGCATCGGTCATGTTCCCATGGGGTTTATTGATCCTGGTGATATCGTGCTGATCCCGAGTCCGGGATACCCGGTCTACCCGGTGGCCACCAGTTTTGCTGGAGGAATCCCCTATTTCATGCCATTACTCAAACAGAATGGGTTCCTGCCCGACTTCCAGGCCATCCCCCAAGATATTGCACAAAAAGCCAAAATGATGTTTTTGAATTCTCCCAATAATCCCACTTCAGTGGTGGCAGATAGAGCTTTTTTCCAAAAAGCGATTGCCTTCGCTCAAGAACATCAGATCATCATTTGCCATGATGCAGCCTATTCAGAAATCTATTATGATGGGAACCGACCACTCAGTTTCTTGGAAGTTGAGGGGGCGATGGATGTGGGCATCGAATTTCATTCCCTTTCGAAAACCTTCAATATGACGGGATGGCGGATTGGCTTTGCGGTGGGCCGGAAGGAAGTGGTGTCCGGATTGGGTAAAGTCAAAAGCCAAATTGATTCCGGGGTGTTTCAAGCTATTCAGGAAGCGGGAATTACTGCCTTGGGATTAGAAGATCATGTGACCGATCAATTGCGAGGGATTTATCAAGAACGCCGGGATGTGCTCGCACCAGGACTTAAAGGTTTAGGATTGGAATTAGATATTCCTTCCGCAGCCTTTTATGTGTGGATCACAGTCCCTCAAGGGTTTACCTCCGCATCATTTACTGCACACCTTTTGGAAAAAAATGGGATTGTGACTACGCCAGGGAACGGGTTTGGAGAGCCAGGTGAAGGATATATTCGAATGACGGTAACCACCTCAAAAGAACGGTTGGCGGAAGCCGTGGATCGAATGAAAACGTCAGGCTGGTAAGTGTCTTCACCAATACTAAAAGGGAGAGACACCTTTTTCCCAGGTTTCACATCACATTCCCCAAGTGCCAGATAAGATGAAGAAGAGAAATCGTGACAGGTGAAACGGCGTTTATTGGGCTTGGATGTAATTTAGGAGATCGGCAAGATTTTTGTGACCGCGCCCTGACCTTGTTGGGATTACTTCCCCACTCACAACTCACTGGGGTCTCTTCGTATTATGAAACCGAGCCTCTTGATCCGGAAGGGATCTTAGGGCCAGGATGGTTCTATAATGCCGTGGTGCAAATTTACACCAATATTACCCCCCACAACTTATTGGAAATTTTACAGGAAACCGAACGGGGATTGGGTCGGGATGACCAACACCGACAGGGCCCTCGCACGATGGATTTGGACCTTCTCTTCTATGGACAACAAATTATGCATTTACCAAATTTAACTGTTCCTCATCCCAGATTACACCTTCGTCGGTTTGTCCTGACTCCCTTGGTTGAATTAGATCCAGATTGGAATCATCCCATTTTGAATCAAACAGTCAAAGAATTATTGAAGGGGCATACAGGTTCAGAACAAATTCGAAAACTCGATTGCGTGCCTGGTGATCGATACGGTCAGCATCCCACCTGTAATCCTCCTTCCCAATAAATGCATGTCCTTCAGCACATTCGAAGCTTCCGACATTGGAGAACCTCCCCAAAGCTTCACACGAAAACTATTGGGTTTGTGCCAACCATGGGCGCACTGCACCCAGGCCATCAAGCTCTCATCCGTACAGCACGAACAACCTGCGATCTTGTCGTGGTGAGTCTGTTTGTGAATCCCCTTCAATTCGGCCCTCACGAAGACTTGGACCACTACCCCCGCACCATGAAGGAAGACCTCGCCCTTTGTCGACAAGAAGGAGTCGATGTCGTCTTCGCCCCTCCACAACATGAGTTATTTCCCCCAGATTTCCAAACACAGGTCACCGTCAGCCGATTATCAAAACGATGGGAAGGGGAAACCCGCCCTATGCATTTTCAAGGAGTGGCAACCATTGTCAGTAAATTGCTGATACTCGTGTGTCCAACGAAAGCCTTTTTTGGACAGAAAGATTACCAACAAACGCTTTTGATTCAACAACTCACCAAAGACCTCTGCCTTCCTATTACCATTTCTTTATGCCCAACCATTCGGGAACCCCAGGGTTTAGCCTGGAGCTCACGAAATCAATTGTTAACTTCCCCTCAGAGAGTCAAAGCCCTGACTTTATTTCAGGCTCTCAAAGCTGGGAAAAAATTAATAGATTCTGGCATTCAAGATATTCGGAAAATTCGCCAAACGATGATGCAATCGATTCATACACATAAATCCGTTACCATAGATTATCTGTCAATTTGTGATCCTGTCACACTTGAACCCTTGCGACACCTTCAACCCAAAATGGTCTTGCTAGGTGCTATTCGAGTAGGGGGGGTGAGACTAATCGACAATCTGATAGTCCGAACCCCAAAAAAACGAATGAACAACTAGCGAAGATAGGAGAAAAAAAGGACGGCTCTCATGAAAAAACTCCCCACACAAGAAGGAATATCCTATTGCCACATTCTAAGCCCGGTAGGAAAACTCTTATTGGCTGGAACTGTCAGGGAATTAACCCTCCTGTCCTTTCAAGACGGAATGCACCCAATTCACCCTGACCCTAGCTGGACTTATAGCGAAAAACCATTCAGGCATGTTCAAAAACAGCTTCAAGCCTATTTTTCTGGACGGTTGAAAAAATTTTCCCTTTCTCTGGCACCCGAGGGAACACCCTTCCAACTACAAGTGTGGCAGGCCTTGAAAAAGATTCCTTACGGCAAAACCGTCTCTTACGGTCAAATCGCCAAATCTATTGGTAAACCTTCGGCCTCACGAGCGGTTGGAGCAGCCAATGGACAAAACCCTTTATCGATTATTATTCCTTGCCATCGAGTCATCGGCGGCAACGGGAAACTTGTGGGGTATGGGGGAGGACTCCCTATAAAAGAACAGTTACTCTCCTTGGAATCTGGAGGCTAAACAATCGTCAGAATCTTTTGCTACTTTCTCCCCCCCCTCAAAATCCCTCTAATCTTCATAGTTTGTGTCCCTAACAGACTGACTACTTTCAAAAGGTGTTAAAGGCTTTTCCATTTTCTGTTATCCCTTCCTCCCTCCTTAGGGTGTAGTCCCAGCTTTTCCCTAAGACTCAAACAAATTTTTTATCAATAAATTCATAAGCTTACCTATCACACACATATGGTCGGTTTTTCTTTCCTCGCCTTGGCTTCATTTTTGATATCTCAGAAATGATTCACGGTTTTTATACAACACATAACCAACATCAACTGACAAGAATCACCAGATCAGACTTGGATTAAGGACATGACGAACCGACCCACACCTATTGAGCCTCAGACCACCCAAACCTTTGGGCACTTCTTGCTGGTGCTCATGGTGACCTGTTTTATGGTGTTGTCAGCAATTCCCCAAGAAGCTCAAGCCCTGAAAATCATTCGAAATTTTACTGGTGGAACACCCCAACCCACAGCAATTGGTAAAGGAAATCTAGAGGAAATTTTTAATGCGGCCGCAGATCATTGGGAATATGCTATCCAGGATGATCACACGATCATTCTCAATTTTGGTTGGGCCCCTGTTGGAGGCGGGCTCCACACCTTGATCCACCAGGGTGGTACACCAAATCGAGAAACTGAAGGCACCATTCAATTTAATAACAATACGAACACAGGAAATTTTCAATGGTGGCTCGATCCCACCCCCTATCTTCATGAAGAATTTCAATCCTACACAGAAACGACCCAAGATTTGGGTGCAGGAAAAGTGAACGTCAGCCGAACATTCTCTAATCCTGTGGGAGTCTATGCCTCAGGGTCCCATATTGATTTATTTTCAGTAGCCCTTCATGAAATTGGCCATGCCCTGGGGAAAAGTTTGGCCAATAAAAACTGGAAACCCTCGTCACAACAAGGCCATATTACCATTTCCATTCCACGTCCTTTCGCTGGCACAACCATTCCGCTCGCCACCAATAATTATGGCGTGACGAACCACATGCACCCCACCAAGATCCAAGGCCATCCGGTAATGGGATCTGCCCATGCCCATACCCGCCAACTATTGTCGGCCCTGGATATTTTAGCCAATGCCCAAGTGAGCAATTTTTCCTTGTTAAAACTAAACCCTCAAAATTTTTCGTCAACCACAACCGTGATGATCTGTTCACCGAAGAAATCACAATCCTCCCAACAACCTTGCCTGAAATCTAAGGGGTAGCCAGACTTCTTAGTATCCCGATCTGGTCATCAACCATTTCACTGAGGTTTTGGTCAGTCACCAAGATTTCAGGCTTTCCAAGTAAAAAGCTGGAGCCGAGGGAAACCGATTAACAAACGAAATCAAATGATCGCGGAAGAGTTTCCTATTATTCTCAGTATTTATATATACCCGTTCTAACCGATACTAATTTATCCATGGTCACTGTTTCTGAAGTTTCCAGCTAATAAAATCCAAAAACATTACACAACATGATAAAACCGATACCTTTTAATCTCCCACCTAGTTGCAAGACCAAGCTCAAGGCTTGCTCCACTTTACCCAGTCCACCCAAAATTGCCTTGCAAATTATTGAAATGGCCAACAATCCAGAACTGGATGTAGAGGATGTTGTCCGTGTGATTTTGATTGACCCTGCACTCTCCACCCAAATTTTGAAATTAGCCAATTCTTCGTTCTACGGCCATCAAAAGAAAGTGAAAGACCTTCATAAGGCTACCATGGTGATCGGGTTTAATGGGGTCCTGTCTTTGGCCCTATCCTTTTCGTTAGCCAAATCGCTTCGACGGGACCAAGAAGATGGATTAAGTCAACAATGGTTTTGGCGTCGAGCTCTCCTCAATGGTTCAGCAGGGCATGCTCTTGGAGAGGGATGTCGTATTAAAGAACTGGAAGCTCTGTTTATGACTTCGTTTATTCAAGACATTGGCATGTTAGCCTTAGACCAAACAGACCAGACCCTTTATTGGGGCCTTGACCTCAATACCCTTTCACATAAACAAATTCTCGATCATGAAATAGAAAAGTTTGGGGTTAGCCATGCTATGGCAGGGGGCTGGCTCCTTTCTCAGTGGAATTTTCCCACCGAACTCGTGGCGGGGGTACGCTTTAGCGATGAGCCCGATCAATTACCGGACGATCTAGGAAATTTTTCATTTTACCAATGTGTGTCTATGGCAGGGTTGGTGGCCGATCTTTGCTCAACCCAGGCCAGGGATGAGGACATTTTGGAGGTTTCCGAACAACTTCAAAGCACTTTGAATTTGAGCCCAATTGCCTTTATGGAAATTATTAAAAACATCAAAAAAGTCATTAAAGACATTGGGCCATTATTCGACATCCCAAACCAAGGAGAACAGGACATAGATTCCCTCCTTGAAAAAGCTGCCGACTTATTGGTCGTTCAAAAAACTAAATTAGAAGAACAAATCCCCATTCTTACTGGACAAAGGCAATCCTAACAGGACCCCTGTGTTTCGAGGGGCTTTCCCAATACCGAATTCCAATCCCGCCAATTCTAATTCCCCCATATTACGGACGGACAAATCTCTGCTGTGCTTGAACAGATTCTAATCCCCTGATTCCATAGCCCCTCAAACAAATCGTTCCTGATCGGCAGAGGTTGGGATACGGCAGGCCTTGGACTTTCCCATCCACCGATATCGGTGTCGAGCCATAAAGTCATAACACACATCACGGATTGGCCTTGGAAGAAGAAAAAAGGCACACAGTAGGGGCCACATGCCATTTAATTTTTTCACAATTCTCAACGCAGCCGTAGATTTCGTATACACTTGCCCTTTTTCCAATAAGAGAAACGTTTCAAAGTCCTCACGAGAGAGGCCAAGATCTTCCAGCAACCGTTGGGCAGAATCGGATTGAAGGATTCCAAACTTAAACAAACCTTGATGATCCCGTGCTATAACCAAATTGACAAACGCATTGCAAAAATTACATACACCATCAAACACAATAACCCGCTCATACCTATCCCATTCATGAGGTTTTTTTTCACTCAAATGTTGTTGCATCAGCGGCCACCAATGTAGAAAGCTGTTTCATTCAGAACAGGTGGCCAAAGCACTTTTTATTGAAGACCGCCACAGCCACCATGATATTGCGTACAGATTAAAAAATGCATGCATTAATTAGTCTAGGATCTCAAAAGAATTTGCCATGATATGTATTACTGACCATCCCAACGGTGATTGAGGACTACATTCTTCTGTGAACGCTTTATTTTACCCCTTTCATCTCTGTCATGAACAGACACTCCACATTCTTCTCGTGGACTTTGAACATATTCACTTTCGAGATTTCATGGCCTTACAATTAACACCTTTGATGGGCACTACAGCCTTTCCGGACCGAATGGGAGATTACTATCCCAACCTCCTAAAAAAAGGTCGTCTCATTCAAGGTCATTCTGTCAGTGGAAGGATGTCTGAAGAAATAATTTCGGCAGTCAATCGAGATTTGGCAGATCCTCATTGGCGCACGACTTTTCATAAGGCCCTCAAAAGTAACCTTCGATTTCAGAAAGGTTTATTTGACCATGATAGAGACAAGGAAATTCTCGAGAAAATTTCTAGGACAGAGGGAGCACTCATCTTCTATGACGTGGCTAAAATTCAGGATAGTTGTGGAAAACGCCTAACAGGAGATCAAGAGCTTGCATTCGAGTACGGATTTGCCCTCATCAAAACTTCAGTCTCTTTGGTGTATACGGTCCACCTTTGTCAGCAATTTCACCTGGTGGCGGTGACCGATTCCGAGGCCCATTTCCAACTTCTCACTCGAACCATTGCTAGAGATCACATTCAACTCAAAAACACATTGGTAAAACGCGAGGACTACTAAAGGATGAGATGCCATGAACTTCAACGGATTTTCTGATCTCCAAATTACCGTACGCCAATCCTTTGATCTTCTAGGATTGGAGCGATATTCGCAGGAGAATAGGTCGAAGGTTTGACCCATTTCCCATCTTCACGTTTGTATCCACCAATTTTGCTCATATTGGATCGTTGGACTTCCTGAAAAACCGGATCCATATCGATTCCATAGGAAACCGCGGTTCCATAGACCACATACAGCAGATCTGCCAGTTCTTTGGCAATATGGGGCAAGTCTTTCTGGTGTAAGGCCTCTTTCAGTTCCTCCAACTCTTCTTCAATCAGACGAATTCTCAAACCTTCGGTTACTTCGTCGGGAAGAGTGGGGACTGAAGCCACATGGATATCAAATTGTTGATGGAACTCAAGAACCATCTGTTGGGAAATGTTCACCCTTTACCTCCTGATATGTTAATCATTGAGATAGAAAATATTTTTTAAAAAACGAGGGCAATATAGAGATCATTGATATTGGTGCCAGTAGGCCCTGTGATAATGTGCCCACCCACTTTTTTGAAAAAAGAATAACTGTCATTGGCTTCAAGAAATTTATCAGGATGGAATCCCAGGGAAGAAGCCCGCTCAATGGTCTCTCCCCCTACCACTGCTCCCGCTACATCAGTTGGACCATCGGTTCCATCTGTCCCTACTCCCATCACCCAAGCCTGGGGAAGGCCAGAGATTGCCGAAGCCACTGCCAAAGCAAATTCTTGAGCTCGCCCCCCTTTACCTCGTCCTTTTACCGTGACAGTTAACTCTCCACCCCATATCAGACATCTTGGACGTTTTTTCCGTGATCCCTTGTTTAAATGGGCCTTCACGATAGCCCCAACCTGTTGTCCCACTTCTCGGGCTTCCCCCTGCTGATGAAAACTCATGATCTCTGGAAAAAACCCGAGTTCTTTGGCCTTTTGTGATACCTGCGTCACGGCTAATCTATTATTTCCAATGAGCTCATTGTGAACAACTGAAAATTTGTTGTTCCGTTGTTGTGGAGGAAGGGAATCTGTCGTCCCCCCACGATCATTGAAATAGGCCTGCACCGAATCTGGAAGTTCTCCCCACAAGTCATACCGATAAATAATTTTTACTGCATCCTCTCGTGCCGAGGTATCTAGCACCGTTGGACCCGACCCCACGACGCCCAAGTCGTCATCTAAGACATCCGATAAAATGAGGCTAAGGACTTTAGCTGGTGTCGAGGTTGCGAGACGGCCGCCTTTTATGGCTGAAAGATGTTTCCGCACCATATTGACTTCGTGGATAGTTGCCCCACTGTGAAGCAACAGTTGGGTAGTTTTTTGTTTATCACGTAGGGATAGCCCAGATGCAGGAAGACAGAGCAAACTTGATGCACCTCCCGAAATCACGACGATCACTAAATCGTCACGAGACAGGGCCGTTACTAATTTCACCATGGCTTTCGTAAAACGTACACCTCGTCTATCAGGAACAGGATGTCGCGCTTCATAGACTTGCACTGTCTTGGTGGGACATCCATGCCCATCCTTCACAATCACCAAGCCATGATTTAATCGTTTTCCCAAAATACCTTCAAGGGCTTTGGCCATATGCCCGGAGGCTTTTCCTGCACCAACGACCACGACCTTGGGAATCTGGGAGAGATCATATTGCCGGGTCCCAACAACAAGCAAATCTCCTTTTCGTTGAACGGCACCTCGTACAGCTTGCACGGGATCTCCAGCTTTCAGGGCGACCTGAATGAGTTGTTTGAAATACGCGGCAACGTGTCGATTGGGGAGATCAATGTGCATGGCATGAAACTGTGGTACTATTTCCTGCATGAGAACCCTCAAGGTTTTACAGGAAAACATTACCGATTGCACCTTGTGTCCCCGTCTCACAACTTACCGGGAAGAAGTCGCCCGCATTAAAGTAAAGCGGTTTCAGGATTGGGAATATTGGGGTCGTCCCATTCCAGGGTTTGGAGATCCCAAGGCCACATTATTTGTGATTGGATTAGCGCCCGCAGCTCAGGGTGGAAATCGAACGGGCCGGGTCTTTACGGGTGATCGAAGTGGCGATTGGCTCTATGAGGCGTTACATACCTATGGATTTGCGAATCAAGCTGAGTCCATTCATAAACAGGATGGGTTACAACTCAAGGGTTGTTATGTCGCGGCGGCCGTTCGGTGCGCTCCTCCGGCGAATAAACCCACTCGTGAAGAATTTGCCAACTGTCGTCCGTTTCTTCTGGAAGAATTACGCCTCTTAAAACACGTGCGTGTGATTGTGGTCCTCGGGAAAATTGCGTTTGATGAATATTTAAAAGCTTGCCGACAAATGGGCCATATTCCCTCCTCTCCCCTTCCCAAATTTGGCCATGGGGCCACCTATCAATTCTCTTGGGGGGTGACTCTTATCGGATCCTATCATCCAAGCCAGCAAAATACCTTTACTGGAAAATTAACCAGACCTATGTTTCATCAAGTTTTTGCCGAAGCACGAGACATTGTCTCTTCTTAACCCCTACCCATCTCCTACATCATTTTTGGTATAGGCCCTGGGTTTCCCAGTCGGCCAAGATTTTCTTGAGTCCCTTATCCGTGAGTGGATGATTCACAATTTACTGAAAGACTCCATAGGGGGGCACAAATATGACTACCCGCTAATGCTGCCCAACCACATGCTCTAAGGTGTCCTGCATCCCACTTGAATATGTGGGCATTGCAAATTACCCCTTGGGCGAACACAAACCTTCACCAGGCAGGCCGGATGCCTTCCCTTTTGAGGAAGAGGATTTGACTGGCATTCAGTTCAGGGTTAAAATTTTTTAATCCGTGTGGATTCATCTGATCCCCATCAAGGAAGAAAGGGATCACCTTAAATGAATCCACCCGAAAGAACTTAGGTAAAAGCCCATGCCATCTTCACACCCAGGAGGCCCACATCATATGTACCGTCCACTTAACCTCGGCATCATCTTTTTTGGATTGCTCCTGTTCGGCTGTGGTGGGAACCCCTACTTAGATGCGTCATTAGATCCGGCGGAATTCCAAGGGAAACCCCAGTCTTGGTTTGAGGAACAATGGGGAGTCCCCAGTGGTAAGGCCAAGCGGTTTTTTGGCGGAGAAACATGGACTTATAGGAGAATTGCCGGTGGAAGTAAGGGCCTTTCATCCTTGTGGAATTTTGCCCCCAATCAATGCGAAATCACCTTGGATTTTGACGAAGACCAAAAACTAGACGATTATAGTTATTCAGGATGCTAGCACTTTTTCTTTCCTTAAAAATTCTGACCGAACTTTCATCGCCCCACCTATTTGGAGATTCTGACTGAAGAACATGCCCCCGACCACACCTTCTATACGGGTATCTCCCACAAGTAAGGAATTAATTCAATCCGTCGCAGATGAAATCGTCCTCCAAGCCAACACAATCCTTCAAAACCAGAGCATGTTCACGATGGCCTTAGCCGGAGGGTCGACACCCCGAGATTTATATAGCCTCCTTGCTCTCCCCTCTTTTCAGGACCAAGTCCCCTGGAAACAGATTAAGGTATTTTGGGGTGATGAACGCCATGTGCCTCCTGATCACCAGGAGAGTAATTATCGGATGGCTCAGGAAACCCTACTCTCTCATATTCCCCTACCCCCTTCCCATGTTTTTCGCATTTCCGGGGAGGAGAAAGATGCCAACCAGGCCGCCCAACAGTATGAAAAAATATTGCAACAGGAACTGGCCTCTTCCACACACTCCATCCCACGTTTTGATCTTATTTTATTGGGAATGGGACCTGATGGACACACCGCTTCTCTTTTTCCAGGCACAGCCGCCGTTCACGAAAAAACCCGGTTGGTGATGGCCCCTTGGGTTGAAAAATTTCAGACCTTTCGAATCACTCTCACCCCACCCATTTTGAATCAGGCTTCTCAAGTGATGTTTTTAGTAAGTGGGGCAAATAAGGCTGAAATCCTCCAATCCGTCTTGGAAGGCCCATTTATACCAGACCAATTCCCCTCACAAATGATACGTCCGACCACTGGCTCTTTAACCTGGTTCATTGACCAAGCAGCCGCTCAAAAGCTTTCATCCGCTCTTCCCTCCTCGTAACAGGACCTTTTCGACATTAAGGGTCCGTCACTAGGATTGCCTCACCACACCCAAACTGTAACAATCCAAGCTTTGAGGAGACTTTAATCAGGTCAGGGATACCTTTTTTCCGCTTTTCCTTTGGACTCCCTGAAAAAACTTTGTAAGATGGGTTACAGACCTAATATTTCCATGGCAGTAGTCTTATCCCTAAAAGCCTGTTGAATAATTCAGGTGCTGTTCAAAAAGGCCCGGCCAGCAAGGCCGCAGGGTCTTTGGCGCCCGGAGCGTACAACGGAGTACGTGAGGGTGCACGGCGCAAAGAGCGCCAAGCTTGTGCACGCCGAAGGCTCCAACAAAGGACCGAGAACGCAGATGGCGGATTTCTTCAACAGCCCCCCAAAAAAATTGACCCCTTTCTTAGGATTGGTTTATATCAATATCGCAATATTTATCTGACTAAACTGAGGTTTCCATGGAAGATGCTGTCATCACCAAAAACGTAAATGAACGATATGCCCGAGCGGTCACTACTGGGGAAGAAATGTGTTGCCCTACAGGATATGATCATGATGATCTCCGAACCTTTATTCCCGAATGTGTTCTCAAAGTGTCGTATGGCTGTGGAACTCCTGTAGGGTTGTCAACTGCCCAACTGGGGGAAACCGTCTTGGATATCGGATCTGGTGGAGGGATTGATTGCTTCGAGGCCTCACGTCGGGTTGGCTCCAACGGTCAGGTTATTGGCATTGATATGACAGATGAAATGTTAGCGTTAGCTCGAAGCCAAGCCCCTATTGTAGCCCAAAACCTCGGATATGGTCATACGAATGTGGACTTTCGAAAAGGACAAGCAGAGGCTATGCCGGTGGATGATTCCACCGTGGATCTCATTGTTTCCAATTGCGTGATTAATTTAGCTCCCGATAAGTCAAAAGTTTTCAGCGAAATGTATCGAGTCCTTAATTCAGGAGGGCGATTTACCATTTCCGATATTGTGGCAGACCAACCGATTCCGCAGTATCTCCAGCATGACAAGGAAAAATGGGGGGATTGTCTGTCTGGAGCGCTACCCCTATCAGAGTATTGGAACGGACTCCATCAAGCCGGATTTCTGGGAATTCACCACATGAACCTCATCCCCTGGCGAATTATTGATGGCATTCATTTCGTCTCCGTCACCCTCACCGGATTCAAATTGCCAACTGCCTCGGAGTCTGGCCCTGTGAAATTTGCCACCTTTCTGGGCCCCTTCAGTCGGGTCAAAGACGAATTTGGCCAATCATTTGTCAGAGGAATGCCCGAATCTATTTCCGAATCCACCTATCAATTGCTCCAATCTTCTCTTTACGACGGACAGTTTGTTTTTTCTGAAACTCCCATAGAATTTTCCCAATCTGATCCTCGTTGGCAAGCAGTGCTTCCTGAAGATCGGCCCTGTGTCTGGAAAGGCGAATTTGCCTTACTCACAGGACCTTTCCTGGAAGTGGAAGATGACGACTCCCATGTTTTTCAATCCGGGATACCCTTAGAAATCTGCTCAAAAACCAGGCAAGTTCTTCGAAGTGAGGCTTATGCCAACTTTTTCGGGATTATCAATCGCGCAGAAACCCCAGTGGTTTCCGAAGGGGATTCCTGTCAACCAACAGACAGTTGTTGTTAAATCCTTGCAACCAACCTAATCCCAAAAACTGAACCTTTTCCCTAATTGAACAAAAACTGAATCACCGCTCGAACTCCCATGAACACATTGCCAATTTTCCAGGCCCCTCGCTCTCCCTTCCCTGGTGAGGGTCCTCACAAAATTTTTGACAACACCCTATCGCAACGCGGGATTAAACCTCTTGCAGCGAAAGAAGTTACTACCCTTCAGGTAAATGTGGGGAAACTCTGTAATCAAACATGCCATCATTGCCATGTCGATGCGGGCCCTCAGCGAACAGAAATTATGACGAGGGACACGATGGACCACGTCCTCCATGTTCTCCAGCAACACCCTCAAATTGGCACCGTTGATATCACGGGTGGGGCTCCAGAGATGAACCCTCATTTTGAATACTTGGTTACCCAATGTCGAAATTTAGGCCGGCATGTGATGGATCGATGTAATCTCACCGTCTTTTTCATGAAAGACAAAGAACATCTTCCCCAATTCCTTGCGGACCATCGGGTGGAGGTTCTTGCATCCTTACCCTGCTATCTTGAGGAAAATGTCGATCAACAAAGAGGAAAGGGCGTGTTTCACCGAAGTGTGGAGGCCATCATCCAACTGAATGCATTGGGGTATGGAGTCGAGGGGAGTGGATTGCTCCTTAATCTGGTCTATAACCCCTTGGGGCCTAATTTGCCACCAGATCAACAGGGATTAGAACTTGAATACAAAGAAGAATTAGGGAAACGATACGGTATTTCGTTTAACAGCCTCTATACGATTACCAATATGCCTATCAGTCGATTTTTAAAAGATCTCCAGGAACATGGCCAACACGAGGCGTATATGGATCTCCTGCTGAATAATTTTAACCCTCATTCAGTAGAGGGGCTGATGTGTCGATCGCTGATCAGTGTGGGATGGGAGGGACAACTCTATGACTGTGATTTCAACCAAATGTTAGACTTACCCGTAGAAGTTTCTCAGAGTCAGCATATTCATGACTTTAATTTTTCCGTTTTGGCCAATCGGTCAATTGTCACAGGACGACATTGTCTTGGATGCACGGCCGGGTCCGGATCTTCCTGCGGAGGAACTGTCGTCTAAAAATTTGTCTCGCTTTTTTCCTGAAAAATTGGCTCTCCGAGACCTTCACCTGACGATTCTCATGACCTATCCCATCTTCCCCTTCATAACCCGGCAAGATGTTTTTTGAAACTATGCGCACATTCAGGGCTACAAAAATAATACGTTTGACCTCCCATTTTTTCGATCACGGCCGTTTCGGCTGTCACATACACTTTGCAAACTGGGTCCTGTAACATATTATCTTTCGACTGAAGCACGGGAGAAGGTTGGTCTTTTCCTAGAAACTCCCTGATAGCCTTTCTCACCATAAAAAACAAAAAGATGAGAAGAATTAATATGATAATAAATTTATACATTTATCGAAAATGTTCCCCTTCTCCATTCATGAAATATTCCCCACCAGTATACTGCTTTCCCTCGAATTGAGCCAATCTCTTTCCTTTTTTCTCCACTAGAGCCCTCTGATGCTGGCAACCCTTTCCAATAAAAACCTGATTTTAATCGAGTTTCGTTGCCCATCTCTCAAAGACCTTGGTAATATTTATTTCTCAAGCTAAGAAAAATCTATAAGGAATTTATGCCCATACTCATAGTCATTCTCCTTTTGTTGTCTACAGGTTTTATCAGCTGTGGGACTAGAATCACCAATCCCATCTCTACGCCCTCTACAATCATTGATTTGACGTATTCCTTCGATGCCCACACCATTTACTGGCCAAACAACCTACAATTTCACAGGGAAGAGACACACCGAGGGATGACCACCAAGGGTTATTGGTATGCTTCTGGACAATTTGCAGCGTCTGAACATGGTGGCACCCATATGGATGCTCCCATTCATTTTGCCGCTTCAGGTTTGAGTGTGGATGAAATTCCGGTCAAGCACCTGATCGGCCCCGCGGTGGTCATTGATCTTCACGAACCCTGTCAGAGCAACCCCGATTATGTGATGACCATAGAGGATATCAAGAACTGGGAAACCCTCCATGGCCAGATTCCACCTCATTCGTTGGTCCTTCTTTTTACGGGATGGGGCCAATATTGGCCGGACCAACAGCAATACCTTGGCAGTCACACCCCCCAGAATGCTTCAACATTACATTTCCCTGGCTTTTCTGGAGATGCCATGTCATTCCTGGTTCAACACCGTCGAATTAGAGGAGTCGGGATTGATACGGCGAGTATCGACCCTGGACAATCCACGGACTTTCCCGCTCATCAGATTTTGGGGGAGGCCAACGCCTACGCGTTGGAAAATGTTGCCAATCTTGACCAAATTCCCACCTTGGGGAGTACCCTCCTCGCATTGCCCATGAAAATTAGAGGAGGAACGGGAGGGCCAGTTCGACTTTTGGCTTTGCTTCCCTAGGGGAACGATTGAAAAATTTCAACTCATATCCACTCTGGGGATCGTATTTCATGAAGGATATTTGGTATTTCTTAAAGGCAAAGACGCCTGTTGACACGGGAGAAGCCATGACAAAAATTTCACCCAATCGTCCCTGACAGGCCACAAAAAAGTTTCTACACGTTCGACCCTGTTAACAGAATGAAGGACAAGCATTATGATCACAATCACCCTCATGGGAGATCTTGAAACAACTGATGGAGAAAGAAGTCTCAGCTGCGAAGTAGAAGATTCGTTACCTCTCAAACAATTAATTCGTCTTCAGGGCAGAAAGCTTCGTGCTATTTCCCGCCTGTTACGAGAAAATAAATTAATGGTGACCGTGAATAAACGAATTGCGAGTGAAGACACCCAAGTCCATGATGGGGACTGGGTCAATCTCCTTGCTCATGATGGAATGAGTACCAAAGGCCTGGGACCTTCCCACTACTAAAATCCTGACCCCCCCAAAAAAGGAACCTACGGATAAGAAGCTAGACAGGAAATTGTTGAGGCAGGCAAGAAGAGAAAAAAGAAGGGAGTGACTTTTCATAAAGTTCACTCCCTTCCGATAGATGAATGTAGGTGATTAGGAAAAAGAAGAAATCTAGTTGAGATCCGTCAGGACACGCGACCCTTCATCCTCACCAATTTCACGAACAAACTTTTACTTCTTCGCTCCTAAGATTGAGTCTTTCGCGGCTTTGGCCACACGGAACTTCACAACCTTTTTGGCAGGAATTTTAATGGGTTCACCCGTTTGTGGATTACGCCCAATTCGTGCTTTTCTATGGGAGAGCACTAACTTCCCAATCCCTGGAAGAGTAAAAGCATTTTTGGCTTCCTTGTAGGCGAGCGTTGCGAGATCATCAAGAAATTGTACTGCTGTTTTCTTGGTCACGCCAACTTTGCCAGCAAGGTGATCAGCGATCTGAGACTTAGTCATCGCTTTTCCCATACAGACCTCCTCATGAGTGAAAGGTAAATACCAAACAAAGGGTACGATAGAATGACAAAAAAAGAAAGTACTTCTCACTCCGGATTGATACCTAAAACACCGGGTGGGTACAAATACATATTTTTTCGAGGGACGGGGCGGAAGTTTACCGAAAGGACTCTACACTGTCAACTACAAAACATGCTTCTTTTTTGGGTTTTTTTAGGTCTTTTTTCTGTGGCGGGTTGAAGCCCAGGAAGAAGACCAGGTAAAGTATTGTTCTACTTTAAAACTTTACTGTGCCATTTAAGATATAGGGGATGATATGGGAAAAGAAATTCCTGTTTTTTCAATGACCAAATCGGATGAAGAAGGAGAAGAATTTTCCTATTGTCGTGTCTTTTGTCAAAGAGAAGAACCCCCTCCCCTTCGCCTCTTACTGGATTACATGAAATCCAAAAGCCAAATAGCTCTTCTTCCCAAAATGGACCCCGAAGCCCTTGATGACTGGGCCTGGGTCCAGGTCACATTGGGCTATCATCGAGATAAAAAACCGGTTCAACTGTTCTGCATTCGGGATCGTGGTACATATAAAGATCTCTTTGAAAAAGAGCAACAAGGATTCATGGCCCAACTGTCGCCCTTTGGTGATGAAGAAGCCCAAATTGCACGGGAATGTATTGAACGTTCTCGATTTATCGCCACAACCCGAATCATCACCAACAATATCACTGATGACGGGTATGATTTTAATGGATGGATTCTAGAGTTTTTTCAAGATAATTGTAATGGGTTAGTTCAAATTGATGGACAAGGCTTTTACTCACCTAAGGGAGAACTGGTAGTGGATCTTCAGGAGGAATCTCAGGAAGATTTCACCAAACCCCAAATTCCTCAAGCCTAGTCCTCTGGGAACCCTCTCTCCAGAATTCGGTTGACTTGGCTTTCAAAGGTTTTCTGGGGAATACCTTGAATTTCCCCTTTATATCCCACTCCATCCTTCACCACTTCCACTAAAGCCTCTTTTTCAAATTTCTCGGGGTCTTCTACCACATCCTGACGGCAAATAAGTAAGTCTGCACGAAAATCCGGACGTATTTGGCCGGCATCTGTCTGCCCAACCCACTGTCCAGCCAGACCCGTTGCCGAATGCCAGGCTGATAACGAATCCATGCCATCCCGAATGAGGGACACCATTTCCATATAATTCCGCCCATGCATGTTGGGTAACACAGGGTCCGTCCCAGCCAACATGGTAAGCCCACTGTTATACGCCACCTGCACAGCTTGGGAATGAGATTCTCCAACCTGACGAACCTTGTCTTTGACAAAAGAACTGAATCCCTCAGCTGTTTGAAGTGCTTGACTAATCCAGGAAGTCGGTGTCACGACACAGCCTTTTTTGTACGCTTTTTCAGCGAGCGCCTCATCTAAAAAAGAAATATGTTGGATATCCCGAACACCATGATCAATGGCTAACCCAATTCCTTGATGACTATGGGCATGGGCCGCCACATATAACCCCCTTGCCGCGGCTTCATCGCAAATTGCATCAATTTCCTGGGCCGTAAAATCCTGGTGTTCCAACTTATCCGTGGGAGATACCACGCCAGGGCTTGCACAAATTTTGATGAGATCGGCGCCGCAGGCTGCAATTTCACGGATTCGTTTTCGGCAAGACCAGGGACCATCCACAATACTTGATGGACGACCAGGACCCGGTGGCCACAATTGTGAGACGGCCCCGCAACATCGATCGGGCCCTCGAAAATCGGCATGCCCCCCGGTCGTTGAGAGCATACAGATGGCGATTTTGAGACGTGGGCCCATCATCACGCCCTCATCAACCATCCGTTTCAAAAAATGCGTGGCCCCGCCCACATCACGCAGGGTCGTCACTCCTCCATTGACCAACGTGCTATAGAGAATCTTTTCGGTGTACAACAGACCCTCCTGAGAATTCATACGCTCCATTTCGGCCCGGCTTACGCCAAACAAGGTCACGTGACCATGGCAATCAATGAGGCCAGGAGTCACCGTGTAAGTTGAACAATCGATGTGCCGAATATCAGAACCTTTGAGAGGTTTGGGATTATGAGGAACCACTTTTTGAATCATCCCCCCTTCAACCCACAGATCGACTCCTTGGTGAATAGCAGCCGAACTTGCTGACGTACCGTCATAGAGTTTGCGAATATTCGAAAAGATAATCATCCGAGTCTCCTTAACCAGAAACAGCAGTTGGATCACAAAAGTCCGCGCCAGCTCTAGGAGCCTGTCCCAGATTAGACGAATCTACTGCGGAGGGGCTGGATTTGGCCAGATCTTCCGATCCTTTTCGTTGAATAGTCCCACTATTCGCCTCAAACGATCGAAACATCTGACTCAAACCAGTACATCCTCATGACGATCGCTAATCTCGGACAGGCTCCTTGCGCACCTAGCACAATAAAAAAAGGTCTCATCACCACCGAGGTGACCACAACTTTTTTGATTGCACCATGCACCCCAATATCTTACACGGCTGTTTTGCGCCCAACTGCCGTTCCTGGTTTAACGTTCCAAGGTTCCCATCAAATATCTCCCGGCTTTCTGTACTCTAAATCCTTGCTGTTTGGCAACCCTCAAAAAATCAAAACTCATTGAAATTAAAAGAAAATCCCAATCGTTGGCCAATTGTGAGGCCTCCCCAGAGGGGTTCTAGAAGTCAAAATGGTTGTCAACCATTGTCCCTGGACCACGTTAGCCTAGAGAAAGGCAATTCAAATTATTGTAATTGGCATGAAGATGAATGGAGGACAAAAAAAATGAAGACCGTACTAGTAATTTCGACCACACTCAGTTGGGTTCTCATCGCGACCCTTACGTTTGGACAGGAACCTGATCCCCCCCTCCAACCACCTCGACCGAAGAGGTGATCGTATTGACCACCGTTTGGATGTCCGGGGAAACAACATTGACACCCGATCGGATAATAGAGGAGATCGAATCAATAATCGTTTGGACCAACGAGGTGCTGCCATTAATGACCGATTAGACCAAAAATCTTCCCGTGCCTTGGAAGCCGGGCACGAACGGGCTGCCCAACGCCTGGATCGAAAAGGCAATCGTATTGAAAATCGTCTCGACCGAAAAGGAAACCGAATTGACAACCGGCTCGATCGTAAAGGTGATCGGATAAACAACCGTTTAGATCGTAAGGGGAACCGTATAAACAATCGGCTAGACCGTAAGGGGAATCGTATAAACAATCGGCTAAACCGAAGACGGTGATCGAATGAAGGCTCGGCTTGACCGAAAGGCTACTCAGCATACAATGAGTTCTCGCCCCCAGAATGGCTTGTATCGGTCCGGAAGGGGAGGAAGATAATTGCCGGATTTCCATCCCCTGATGACCTGGGTGATAGAAAAATTAAGGGCACCTCTAAAAACCAGGCATTTTTTGTGAGGGCAAGGAAGTCGCGCGCGGAAAACCGCAGTGTGTAGGCGATTACATGAGGATTTGAGCACGAGGCTGACGCCGCCATCACGGAAAATGACGGTTTTTAGAGGTGCCCTTAAGTATGTTGGAGGGCCGATCACCCTGGATACATCCCAAGCATTGGATCGCTTTCTTGCGAATGTTGAACGCCGTGCCTTCCGCATGGCCCAGTTTGCCACTCGAGACCACGATGAGGCGTTAGATATTGTCCAAGATACCATGTTTAAATTAGTCCAACGGTATGCGGACCGAGGAGAAGCTGAATGGGGGCCTTTATTTTACAAAATTCTGCAAAGTCGCATACAAGATTGGCACCGAAGAAATTGGGTGCGAAATAAATGGCGAGTATGGTTTAATCGTGAATCAGAGGAAGGGACCCTTGAGGAAAATCCCATTGACCTTCTTCCTGATTCACAAACCAAGGATCCCTATACTCAGGCAACCCTAACCCAGGCCGGAGAAGCGATAAACCAGGCGCTAGAGCTACTACCATTAAGACAACGCCAAGCCTTTTTATTACGGGCATGGGAAGGGTTTTCCGTGGCTCAAACGGCCGAGGCCATGGGTTGTTCAGAAGGGAGCGTGAAGACCCATTATTCTCGAGCCATTCACTCCTTACGACACCACATAGCAGATCACGTATGAATTCTGACTTAGATAACGATAAACTCATTGGCGTGACCCGGGAACACCTGGATCAAAGCGTTCAAGATCTTGATCAGAACACCTTGATCCAACTCCAACGAGCCCGAACATCTGCTATTCAGGCACACCAGACCCCGACCAGGTGGCTGTGGCCAGCCTCTGGATTTGCCTTGGCCTGTACAGTGGTCGTAATGCTCATCTTTTGGCCTGGTCAACCCATACAGGAAGAAAATTTTCAAGTCTTTGAAGATCTGGAATTATTGGCAAGCTCCGAACCCTTGGACTTTTATGAAGATATGGAGTTTTATGGTTGGCTGGAAGAAAACGACTTTTCCAGTTAACTGGGTGGTCCTTGTGTGTGTATTGATTCCGTATTTCCTGGATCCTTTGTCAACATATGGAGCCGAAGATACTACACGACTTGAGACTGACATGGAATTTCTAGAATTTCTAGGAGAATGGGAAACGGAAGAGGGAGAATGGGTGAACCCAATGGATTTTCTGGATTCCTTCCCAGTCAATAGGCCTGCTGACACGACGGACCCATACCTTGGACCAGACGGCAGCGTTCCCAATACTGACAACCAACAACGACCCCTGAATACCAATGATGAGTCGCACACGGAGCAGGGCCAATAGGCCATTTAGGACCCTTATGTTCATTCGTCTAGCCTTGAGCCTTATCATCTTCTCACTTTTTTCCCCCATAGTTTGGGTAGAGACAGTAATAGGGTCCACTCCTTGGGAACAACTAGCTCCGGAAGAACAGGAAATTCTTGGTCCGCTACAAAAAAATTGGGAAGACATCCCTACAGAGCGACAAAACCGACTCAGAAAAGGGGCCTCCCGTTGGGAACAGCTCTCGCCAGCACAACGAGGTAAAATGAAAAACCGTTTTCAACAATGGCAGCAGATTTCTCCTGAAAAGAGAGCTCGCCTTCGCCAACGATTCCAACAATTTCAAAGTCTTCCAAAAGAAACCCGGCAAGCTCTTCGACAAAAACGCCAATGGTTTAAATCGTTACCCTTGGAACGAAAACAACAAATTCGAAAAAAATGGCACGGTTTATCTCCCGACAAACGGCAAAACGTTCGAAAAAGATTTGGGCTGGATCGACCACGCCAAACCCCTAGGCCCCATTCCAATCGGCCGCCACGAAGACCATCCCGAAACCGCTAATCGGTTCCTTCGTCTATTCCGATAGTCTTGTTCTCCCTCGCTCTTCCCTCCACTATTCATCCCGCTAAACTTTGCAGAACTTAGGCGTCCGTGATACGCTGTATGATAAATTATCTAGTCTACGACAAGGGATAAGTCTCCTCATTCAATTGTTCAGGTGACGTCTTATCTACCTTGTACCATCGACCTATTCTACAAACTGACATGCTCATCTGTTGGCTCCCTTTTTTCGCCATACACCATGGGGGATTTGGGGAACCCAACAAACATGTGCAACGGAGTCTCGAAATATTATGACCGGCCAACACAAACCTTCTGACCTCTCTCCCCTTGATACATTTCCTAGGCGACATATTGGCCCATCAGATTCCGATAGTCAGGAAATGTTAGGACACCTTGGGTTTACATCCTTGGATGACCTTATTCAGGGAGTCGTTCCAAGCCAAATTCAGACGCAACATCCGCTCAATCTTCCATCCAACCAAAGTGAACAAGAAATATTGAGCCAGCTTCGCAATTTCGCTAATCAAAATACTCTCTTTCGATCCTATATTGGTACAGGCTACTACGATTGTCTGACTCCCACCGTTATTCTCCGGAATATTTTGGAAAATCCTGCATGGTACACCCAATATACCCCCTATCAGGCCGAAATAGCGCAGGGGCGATTAGAAGCTCTGTTGAATTTTCAAACCTTGGTAGCCGATCTGACAGGGCTTCCTCTCTCGAATGCCTCTCTGCTCGACGAAGCCACAGCCGCGGCAGAAGCCATGTCGATGTGTTGGGCCATCAAAGGCGAAAACGCTCAGGCGTTTTTCGTGGCCGAAGACTGCCATCCGCAAACAATTGCAGTGATGCAAACCCGTGCCAATCCGCTAGGCATTCATATTGAGGTAGGACCGACAGACCAGATCCCCCATTCGAAACACAAGTTTTGTGGAATGCTTCTTCAATATCCCACGACCTATGGGTCCATCAACGATTATGAAGAGCTGGTTGGTCAGGCCCATCAGGCAGATGCCCTGGTTGTCGTGGCAACAGACTTGTTAGCGCTCACCCTTCTTCGGCCACCTGGAGAATTTGGTGCAGACATCGCCATAGGGTCCAGCCAACGATTTGGCGTGCCCTTGGGATATGGAGGTCCCCATGCAGCCTTTATCTCCACGAAAGATGAACTGAAGCGTCAAATGCCAGGACGAATCGTCGGGGTTTCACGAGATACCCAAGGTAAAAAGGCCTATCGATTAGCTCTTCAAACCAGAGAACAACATATCCGTCGAGATCGAGCCACAAGTAATATCTGTACGGCCCAAGTATTATTAGCCAATGTCGCCAGCATGTATGCCGTGTATCATGGCCCTGAAGGATTAACCCGCATTGCCCAGCGCGTGCATGACTTAACCAGAATGTTGGCAAAGGGCCTCACGCTCCAAGGCTGCCAGGTCAAAGAACACCCATATTTTGATACCTTGTTGGTGACCGCTTCCCCTGAATTGTCTCCTCAGGAAATTATCACACGCTGTCAAACCCACCGGATTAATTTACGCTGTTTTGAAAACGGGAACTTTGGCCTGTCATTAGATGAGACCACCAATCTTTCAGATGTCACCCAGCTTCTTCAGGTTTTTACTTCAGGAAAGACGGTGGCCACGGATGAACTCACTCAAGGTGTATCTCAGACCATCCCGACACCGTTGGCCCGAACCACTCCATTTCTAACCCATCCCATTTTCCACCAATACCATTCCGAACATGAATTATTGCGATACATGCATCGTTTACAATCTAAGGATTTATCACTCGTGCATTCTATGATTCCCTTGGGTTCCTGTACGATGAAACTGAACGCCACGACCGAAATGATGCCCATTACCTGGCCACAATTTGGAGGGATTCACCCCTTCGCCCCTAAGGATCAAACCAAGGGCTATCAGGCCTTATTCACGCAGTTGGAAACATGGTTGGCAGACGTCACAGGATTTTCAGCCGTCTCCTTGCAACCCAATGCCGGTTCCCAAGGTGAATATGCGGGACTCATGGTCATCCGGGCTTTTCACGAACAACGTGGCCAATCCCATCGGAATATTTGTCTTATCCCCCTGTCCGCTCATGGAACGAATCCAGCCAGTGCCGTCGTCGCAGGATTCAAGGTTGTTCCTGTGATCTGTGATGAACAGGGAAATATTGACCTGAAGGATTTGGAGAAGAAGGCCTCAGAACATGCGCCTTCCCTGGCAGCCTTAATGATTACCTACCCGTCCACCCATGGCGTGTTTGAGGAAACAATTCGAGAGGTATGTGACATGGTCCATCAATATGGTGGCCAGGTGTATATGGACGGAGCCAATATGAATGCCATGATGGGATTGTGTCGGCCTGGAGAAATTGGAGCTGATGTCTGCCATTTAAATCTCCATAAAACATTTTGTATTCCCCATGGAGGCGGAGGGCCTGGCATGGGTCCAATTGGGGTGGCGCCGCAACTGGCCCCATTTTTACCGGGACATCCCCTGGAAGAATCTCAGGCTTCTTCTGCCATCGGTCCCATCTCAGCCGCACCTTATGGCAGTCCAAGTATCTTGCCCATTTCGTGGGCCTTCATGGCTTTAATGGGAGGAGATGGTCTCACCCAAGCCTCAAAGATAGCGATTTTGAATGCCAATTATATGGCGAAACGCTTGGAGAAATTTTATTCCGTGTTGTTTACGGGAAAAAATGGTTTGTCGGCTCACGAGTTTATACTGGATCTTCGACCATTCAAAAAGAGTGCTGATGTGGAAGTCGAAGACATTGCCAAACGCCTGATGGATTTTGGATTCCATGCTCCAACCATATCCTGGCCAGTTCCTGGAACCATGATGGTCGAACCCACTGAAAGCGAATCAAAAGCTGAATTAGACCGGTATTGTGAAGCCTTGATTGCCATACGCAAGGAGATCGAATTGATTGAATCAGGGCAATGGCCAAAAGATGACAATCCCCTGAAACATGCTCCACATACTATTGAAGTGCTTGCTTCCTCTAATTGGGCTCATCCTTACACCAGAGAACAAGCGGTGTATCCCGCACCTTGGCTCCGAGACTCAAAATTTTGGCCATCTGTGTCTCGAATCGACAACACCTACGGAGATCGAAATTTGGTCTGCTCCTGCCCACCTATGGAAGAGGATCGATCCTAACCCCTTCTCCAAATCCATTTTTTAAAAAATTCTAAATGACCCCGATCTTTTTCACATGAAAAAACCTTTCCCTTTTGTTTGAGGAAATGGAAAGAGACCTGTATTTTTGAAAGAAAATAAGGCAATATTTGTTCCTACACATTTCTTGACGAAGGAAAATAGAGTTGGGCCTTCCCAAACCCTGCCCTCTCATTTCAACCCATGACCCCACACAGTTCCAATAAACTCCTCATCGCTATTGTTTCGGGTATCACGATCGGAATTTTCCTCGGTGGATTTTTCCCTGCAGCAGGAAGAAGTGTCCAGTTCCTTGGAACACTTTTTTTGAATGCCTTATTTCTCATGGTGGTCCCCTTGGTCATGAGTTCGATGATCGTCGGGGTCAGCAGCCTGGGCGACGTGCGAAAAATAGGTCGATTAGGAGGATTAGCCATTACCTATTTTATGGTGACGACGGGATTAGCCGTCCTGGTTGGCTTGCTGTTGGTATTGGCTATTGAACCAGGTGCGGGGATGAACGTCCCATCCGTGACAGATGACCTTCAGGAACAACTCGACCAACGCATGGACAATCGACCAGAGACCCTGGGAGATCTCCTAGAAAACATTTTGACCAAGTTAGTTCCCAAAAACCTCATTTCCGCAATGGTGAACACAGACGTGTTACCGCTTATCATTTTCTCTTTGGTCTTTGGCGGAGCCCTGACCACCCTTGGCGAAAAAGGAAAGATCGTGATCCGATTTTTTGAGGGGGTGAATGAAGCCATCATGGCTATGGTGCACTTATTGATGTGGACAGCCCCGGTGGGAATTGGGGCCCTGATTGCCGGCCGACTCGGGAAAGCCGAGGGGTTTGTAGGCTTTTGGCCGCAAGTGTCCGGTTTGGGGGCCTACACGGCTACCGTGATTATCGCCCTCATGATTCATGGCATCATCACGCTCCCCCTGATTCTGCGCTTTGTCGGAAAACACTCACCTATTACCTATGCCAAAAATCTCGGAACCGCCTTAACCACGGCTTTTTCCACAAGTTCCAGTTCGGCCACGCTGCCCCTGACTCTGGAAGGCGTCATTGAACGACAGGGAATTTCCCCAAAAATTGGCAGGTTCGTCATCCCTCTCGGAGCCACCATCAATATGAATGGCACCGCTCTCTATGAAGCGGTGGCCGCCCTTTTTATTGCCCAGGCTTATGGCATTACCTTGGGTCTTGGAGAGACCATCATCATTTTTTTGACGGCCACGCTAGCAGCTATTGGGGCTGCAGGCATTCCCGAAGCCGGTCTGGTCACAATGGTTATTGTGCTCAAAGCCGTGGACTTGCCCATTGAAGGCATTTCACTGATTTTGGTGATTGATTGGTTTTTGGACCGCTGCCGAACAACAGCGAATGTATGGGGAGATGCCGTGGGAGCCGCGGTGATTGAAAAACACGCTAATTTCACCGAGGAAAACTCCAAGAATTAACTTAGAAAAATCTGGTCAGGTTCCTTATCCATACCACAACCAAATTTTCCCCTGTCTTTCCCAATTTAAGAGGAGGCAGCCTGATTCTTGAGTAATCCGTGTATAAGATCCTTCCAGGTAATGATCCCTCTGAGTTCATCTTCTTCAGACACAACCGGTAAACAGGAAATATTCTTTTCCAATAACAGTTGAGCGGCATCAACCACCTTCATATCCGGAGAGACGGTGATGGGATGAGGGCTCATAATTTGGTGAGCCCGTTTCTGTAAGGTTGCCAAATCTCGAGTGCTCTCCGACATGGTGTCCAGAAATGGACTGGTCGCTCGAAGAAAGTCTCGATCAGAAATGACCCCTATCAATTTTTTCCCACTCACCACTAGGAGATGATGGAAGGTGAGCTTTTGAAAAATCTCCTGAATGACTTCCAGGGTATCGTCCATTTCAACCGTGACGACTTTTTCATGCATGATTGAGCTAATTTCCATGTTCCCTCGTTAAACAATAAGATTTCGCGTCAGTTGTTTCCCATATCTAGAGGTATTGAAGTATTGGATGATACCGTTGGAGGAAATTCCAAAAATTTTGCCGGATTATGATACAGACCCCCAAGGGCAGCAACTCCTTCACCCCAAAAGACCATTTTCCGATATAATACATACAGGAGAAACCCTTGCAAATGGCCACATCTCAATCCATCGGATCTCTACTCCTCTCCCGTCTCCATCAGCTGGGGCTGAATCATATCTTTGGCATACCAGGCGATTATGTCCTCACTCTGTATCAACTCATGGAAGAATCGCCTATTCACCATGTGGGAACCACACGCGAGGATTGTGCCGGTTTTGCCGCTGATGCCTATGCCCGCATTCATGGAATTGGTGGAGCCTGCGTGACCTATTGTGTTGGCGGACTGAACATTGTCAATGCTATTGCCTGTGCCTACGCAGAACGCTCACCCGTGGTACTCATCTCAGGATCACCCGGTTTATCCGAACGTGTCAACAATCCATTTCTCCATCACATGGTCAAGGACTTTTCGACGCAACGAGATGTATTTGAAAAAGTCACCGTCGCCTCGGTGGTTCTGGACGACCCACTGACAGCCGAACGGGAAATTGATCGAGCCCTTCAAGCCCTTATGCGATATAAACGTCCCATTTACCTTGAAATTCCACGAGACCTCGTTCTCACACCTGTGGAAGTTTCTTCACCTCATCCGCTCATAGAAACTGAATGCGTCAGCGACCCAGCGGCCCTGAAGGAAGCGGTGGCAGAGGTTAGGGGCATTCTCTCAGGCTCGGAGCGACCGGTCATCCTCGCTGGCGCAGAAATGTATCGCTTCGATTTACAAGATGAATTAACTCAACTCGTGGAACGCATGAATGTCCCCGTTGCCACTACCCTTTTGGGGAAATCAGTTATTCGCGAGGATCATCCCCTCTATATCGGCGTCTATGGAGGCTTAGTGGGTCGTGAGGAAATATTGGAGTTCGTGGATAAGGCGGATTGTCTGTTAACCCTCGGAACTCTTCTCACCGACATCGAAGATGTGAAGGCGCATTCCACTCTCTTAGCGGCAGGACGGACCATTCATGCCACCGCTGACACGATTGCCATTAAACATCATCGCTATGATGACGTGCGATTTGAAGATTTTATACGAGCTTTGGCTTCTTCTCCGTTACCCTCCTTTCCCTCTCGGTCCCTCCCAACACATGATAGTATCCGATTTACCCCCCCTCTTCTTGATTCACCCGTCACGCTTCGAAGTATGTTTGGGTATTTGGGTGAACATCTGCAAGAAAACACTGTGGTCATTGCGGACGTCGGAGAATCCCTCTTTGCGGCGGCTGATTTACGCGTTCGCAAAAGTGCGGAATTTCTCGCCCCCGCGTACTACACGTCTATGGGATTTAGTGTCCCAGCGGCCCTAGGAGCCAATTGTGCCAATCCCTCACTCCGCCCAATCGTGCTCGTAGGGGACGGAGCCTTTCAGATGACCGGAACTGAATTAACCACTTGCCTCAGGCAGGGTCAATCCCCCATCGTGGTCGTGTTAAATAATCGTGGATATTCCACTGAACGTGAAATCCTCGAGGGACCCTTCAATGATCTCCATGAGTGGCAATACCACAAAATTTGTGAATTGCTGGACGGAGGGGTTGGGCATAAGGTTGGAACCTATGGAGAATTTGTTCAAGCCCTCGATACCGCCTTAGCAGATTCTCATACCCTTCATGTCTTGAATGTCCTCCTTGATCCTCAAGACCATTCCACCGGCATGACCCGTGTCGCCCAACGACTAGCCAAACGACTGGCCAAACAACAATCGTAAATTGGCCCCTTTCTTTCTGCTGTAGGGGCTACCATCTTTCCCTCGTTTGACTTTATCCAAACCCATATGGCTAACTCAAAAATTGTCCTATTTTGGCAAAAGGGGAGTATGGACTCATCATCGAGGCTTGGTAAACTGACGTGAAAACTCACTTTCAACAATTCAATGCCCAAAAATTTTCTTTTCATGATGACCCAATATTGGTGCTCGAAAATTTCTGGTCCGAGCAAGAATCCGCCATGTTTCGCAAAGCCATGGCTCAGGCCTCATGGAAATCATTAGCCGATATGCCGGCCGTGGCACAGGCTTTTCAGAATTGTGGGAATTGGGTCAAAGCCGAAATGGGCCAACCCGAGGGAGAAACCTTCCTGAATAAACTATCCCTTCCCTGCATTGCCAATTATGTAGAATCGTTCCCCAACATTAAGCAACGCCATATTAATTTTAATTATTACTCCTATGGAGTGGGAGATTGCCTCTCCACCCATGACGACACAGATGAAGCCTATGCGGCCCAAACCCAGCCTCCCCCTCCACTTCGCCGACTGGCGTTAGTGACCTATTTTCACTCGGAATGGAATCCTGATTGGGGAGGGGAACTCATCGTGTATCAGGCAAAAAAAACAAAAGACGGGAAACAGAGGTTGGAGATTGACCAATGCATCGCACCCTCTCCAGGATCTCTGGTGATTTTTTCAGTCCCGCGGTTTCATCGAGTATGCCGAGTGGATGCCCTAGCGGGCGAACATAAACGACTATCGATAGCCGGATGGTTTATGACTGAACATTTTTAATCTCGTCGTCTTCTTCGCTTGCACTTTTCCCTTACCGCCTTGGTAATCTTGACACACATCGCTTTCCTCAATCCTGGTGAGTGAGGCTATGCACACCATCAACACTATTGATGTCCATGTCGCTGGTGAGCCGCTCCGCGTCGTGACCAGTGGATTTCCTGAACCAGAAGGTAAAACCCTTCTCGAAAAGCGCCGTTACTGCCAGGAACATCTAGACCACCTCCGAAAAGCCCTTATGGTAGAACCCCGTGGACACCAAGACATGTATGGCTGTCTCTTAGTTCAACCATGTCACCCCGAAGCAGATTTAGGTGTTTTGTTTTTTCACAATGAAGGCTACAGCACCATGTGTGGACATGGGATCATTGGCCTCGTCACCGTCCTGTTGGAACATCAGATGTATCCGATAACAGAACCAGAATCCATCATTCGAATGGAAACACCCAGCGGCCTGGTGACAGCCAAAGCTTCCGTTAACAATGGAAAGGTTAAGTCTGTGGTATTCCATAACGTGCCCTCGTTTGTGGTAGACCTCGATCAAGTAGTCGAAGTCCCTGGTATAGGTCCGGTTCACTATGATCTGGCCTTTGGAGGAGCGTTTTATGGATTTTGTCGTGCGGAATACCTAAGGCTGGAACTCATTCCCAAAAATGCCAGAAAGCTTGCTGAAGCAGGAATGACAATCAAACAAGCCATCATGGACAGTCGAACAATCACGCATCCCACCGAACCCGACCTGGGATTCCTCTACGGAATTATCTTTGTTGGTTCTCCCTTAAATGCCAATTCCCACTACCGTCAGGTGTGCATCTTCGCAGACGGAGCCCTTGATCGTTCTCCAACAGGCACAGGAGTAAGCGCACACTTAGCGCTACTCAAAGCCAAGGGAAAGATTCAAATAGGACAATCGCTCCAATTTGAAAGCATCTTGGGAACAACATTTAGTGGAAAAATTGTAGAAGAAACAACGGTGGGTCAACTACCAGCGATAATTTCCGAAGTCGAAGGCCAGGCATTCATAACCGGCCGCCACGAATTTTTCATCGACCCCGACGACCCGTTAAAAGAAGGATACCTTTTGGGGTAAAGAAGACAAGGCTAAACCCAATTTAATTCGAGTCTGACCCCATTTACTCTGTTTGAGCGAAGAGGTAGC
>CAZKRH010000094.1:0-10098 GCA_964555115.1 uncultured Nitrospiraceae bacterium
ATATTAAAAAAGTGGATTTCCTAAAACTGTTAGTTTTTTCTCTTTTAGAGAGCCAACTATTCGCCTTTTTTCCCTGTTAGTCGCTATTTTAATTTGGAAGGATTGCGGAAATTTCGAAAGATGAACAGTTGGATGGTATGGGATTGTTGGAAGGAGAGTAAAAACAAGAAAAGTGGCTGGGGGAGAAGGATTCGAACCCTCACAGCCAGAACCAGAATCTGACGTCCTACCCTTAGACGATCCCCCAACCTGAGGGTAGCTTAATTGAGCCCTGGGGAAGAGGTCAAGAAAAAGAATGGGGAGACAGAATTTTTGGAAACGGGATAGTTTTTCTAAATCGCCTGACCAGGTAATTTAAGCCACCATCGTTGCAAGTGCCCCTTCAAGTCGAGCCACTGTACGATCTTGACCTAACAGTTCCATCACCTCATAAATGCCAGGGCTAGTCGTCCGTCCGGTTAACGCCACACGTAGGGGCTGGGCCAGCTTTCCCATTTTCAAGCCTTCTTCTTCCAGCACTTGATGAAACACTGGTTCAATGGTCTCTTTCTTGAATTCACCTAAATCCCGAATACGGTCTTTGAACTTTTCTAAACTTGGAGCAATATCGGGTTTGAGAAACTTTTGGGCAGCTTTCTCATCCATGACGATCGGTTCTCTAACGTATGGTTCACTCCATTCCACCATTTCCACCAAGGTGTGAGCTCGTTCCCGAATGGAAGGGATCAACGCTTCCACTCCCCCAACAGGCTGCTGGGGATTGAATCCCTTGTCCTCAAGGAAAGGAACCAGTAACGCTCCCACCCGTGCGGGTGAAGATTGCTTGAGGTACTCACTATTCACCCAGAGAAGTTTTTCTGAGTTAAATACTGCCGCAGACTTTTGTACCGTGGTCAAAGAAAATTTTTCTATTAGTTCGCTCAATGAAAAAATTTCTTGGTCCCCGTGAGACCAACCCAATCGGACTAAATAATTGATCAGGGCATCCGGAAGATAACCCATTTCTTGATACGCTAACACCGACGTGGCTCCATGACGTTTAGATAGGCGCGTTTTATCCGCTCCCAAGATCATGGGGAGATGGGCAAATTGTGGAATGGGATATCCCAACCCTTGAAAGAGCGCCACTTGGCGGGGCGTATTATTAACATGATCATCCCCCCGAATGACATGGGTGATATTCATCAATGCATCATCGATCACCACAGAAAAATTGTACGTGGGATAGCCATTCGACCGAAGAATGATCAGGTCATCCAACACCTCATTCTCAAATACAATGGAGCCCTTAATGAGATCGTCAATAACCGTCTGTCCCTCCTGGGGAGATGTAAACCGAAGCGCCGCGGGTTCGGATGGAGCACTCAACCCTAGGTCTCGGCACCGTCCATCATACTTAAGGGGCAACCCTTTTGCTTGAGCGTCTTTTCTTCTGACCTCCAATTCTTCGGGCGTACACACACACCAATAGGCTTTCCCTTGCTCATATAACTTCATGGCCTTTTCGCGATACAACTCCAGACGGTCAGTCTGACGAAAGGGACCTTCATCCCAGTTCAATCCCGTCCATTGCAGGCCCTTCAGAATGATGTCAATGGCTTCATCTGTTGATCGATCACGATCCGTATCTTCAATACGCAGAATAAACTTTCCACCCTCATGACGAGCGAACAACCAGTTAAATAATGCTGTCCGGACTCCACCAATATGCAAATACCCCGTGGGGCTTGGAGCAAATCGAACTCTCACTTCGCTCATAACCGCTCACCCCTCTCCCTCAAGAACACCAGCCAATTGCTGGTCATAGGTACATCGCCTCGCCCCTCTTTCTACCAAAGGTCCATCGACCATGTCACGTGTTTGTCTTCATGCGGGGGCCTTGCTGAAAAAGTCCGCCAGCGGCGTTCTCGGGTCTTTGTCGTCCTCACGTACTCCGTGTACGCTCCGGGCGCCAAAGTCCCTGCAGCCTTGCTGGACGGGCCTTTTTGAACAGGCCCCTTCCTTCATGATGATTCATAGAATTGGTCCGATGGGATTGGCGCTCTGAAAATTTTGAAACGGTCCCTTCGCACCTCTCGCCTTCTTGACCCAACTGGCATCGCATGATAGCATCGAATTCATAAAGATTGTGGGCCTTGTGACCGACAAGAATACAACAATTCCTTGACAATTGACGAAGAGTGACGTGGGGCTGTGGCGCAGTTGGGAGCGCGCGTGAATGGCATTCACGAGGTCGCCGGTTCAATCCCGGCCAGCTCCACCAAATATATTCTCCTCGCCTAGGCATCTGGAGTTTTCTTCCTTTCCCGTTCACACATTCCCATTGGTGAGATAAGGAATAGACCCATCTGGTTTCCACGCCAGATGGGGTCATGTGACATGATACATATTGAAGGCATCACGAAGCAGTACCCCACCAAAGTCTTATTTGACAATGCTTCAGTCCATTTGCGACCGGAAACCCGCGTGGGCATGGTCGGACGCAATGGAACCGGAAAAACCACGCTACTTCGGATGATCTTGGGTGAAGATACTCCGGAATCCGGCACCATTCGCCTACGTCCTTGGCTTCGCCTTGGGTATCTCTCCCAAGAACTTGATTCCTTGGGGAACTATACCGTCTTGGAAGCCGCTCATCGTGACCAATACCCTGAACATGAAGCCAAACGCATTCTGTCAGGGTTAGGATTTAAAGAAACCGACTGGCACCGAAAACTCGATACGTTTTCGGGAGGCTATCGAATGCGAGTCGTCCTCGGCCACCTCCTCCTTTCCAACCCAGACGTGCTGTTGCTCGACGAGCCGACCAACCATTTGGATAAGGCCACCCAGCGATGGTTCGAGTCCTTTTTGCTGTCCTCTAATATGACGATGGTGTTGATCAGTCACGACACCACATTTTTAAACAAACTGTCTACCCATATTTGGGAAATTCGGGATCACACGATCCAAGAATATCACGGTAATTACGTGAAATTTCAAAAAGCTCGTGCGCAGCAGGATGCTCAAAAATCATCGTTTGCCGAACGACAGGCGAAGGAAGTCGCTCGAGTGCAACAGTTTGTCGATCGTTTTCGGTATAAAGCCAACAAAGCACGCCAAGTTCAATCGCGTATCAAACAACTCGAAAAAGTGAAGCTGGTTGAAATTAAACGAGATACGAAACGCCTTCGCTTTAAATTTCCCGAGCCACCCGCCAGTGGCAAACAAGTGCTGGAACTCCAAGCCGCGGCGAAAGCGTATGGCGATAATGTGATTTATGAGTCTTTAGATTTTTCTATTGAACGGGGCCAGCGTGTCGCGTTTGTTGGGGAAAACGGCGCAGGGAAAAGCACGCTCTTAAAAATGTTAGCAGGAGTCCTGGAACTCAATGGTGGGAAAAGGATTGTGGGACATGGGGTGACCCTCCATTATTTTGCCCAACATCAAGCCGAAATCCTCAACCCTGAACATTCCATCCTTGAATCGCTCGCCGAAGTCGCTCTTCAGGCTGAAATGAATTATTTGCGTGGGATAGCCGGCACGTTTTTATTCACCGGGCAAGATCAGAAAAAACCCATCAAAGCTCTCAGTGGAGGAGAACGCAACCGCGTCGCACTGGCAAGAATGTTAGTGGAACCAGCCAATACCCTGTTACTGGACGAACCAACGAATCATCTTGATCCCATTTCAGTGGATATTCTGACCGATGCGCTGACGGATTTTCCGGGAACCCTTGTGTTTATTTCGCATGACCCGACCTTTTTAAGTCGAGTGAGTACCCGCATCGTAGAAATCGATGAAGGGAAAGCTCGTGATTACTATGGCGATTACGAATATTATTTGTGGAAACGTGCTCAAGAATGGGAAGCCTTACAAAAGGAAGAAGCCCAAGCTGAGTCTCATGAGCCAAAATTGAAAAAGGCTAAGAAAGAACGCGCGGTGGCTCCCCCAGTTGAAGCATCCACTTCATCCAATAAAAACCATCGGCGAGAACTCACCAAATCCATTACCCGTTTAGAAAAGCAGGTGGGCCGTGCGGAAGAAGCGGTGACTCAGTTGGAAGGCAAAATCAACGTACGAGGAACAGAACTCGCTGATCCCGCGTTGTATCAAGAATTCACCAAATGGAATACCTTGCATCAAGAACAGGAAGAGTGGAAACAGGAACTCGATGTGCTCACGAATCGTTGGTCAAAATTGTCGCAAGAACTAGAAGGACTCAAGCAGGAACTTACCCCTTCTCCTTCGTAGGCCCTCAGCCGTTGTTCCCCTTCCTCACCATTCTTCATGTTCATATTGATCTTCATCTGAATCAGAGTTTTTTTCTGGGCGATAGTACTTTTTGTTTTTGAGTACTTTTGGCAGATGTTCTTGTTCTCTTCGGGCACCCTGATCATCGTGCACATACCGATAGTCTTTTCCGTATCCTAGATCTTTCATCAAGGAGGTGACACTATTGCGCAAATGCATGGGGACAGGGAGGTTCCCATGTTGTTTGGCATCGGCCATGGCTTCTAACAACCCGACATACGAGGCATTGGATTTCGGACATGTGGCGAGATAGGTTGTCCCCTGTGCCAAATTGATCTGCGCCTCAGGCAACCCAATCACTTCCACCGCATGAAAAATGGATGTGGCCACTACCACCGCCATGGGGTTGGCATTGCCAATATCCTCTGACGCAAAAATCACCATACGCCTAGCAATAAACTTCGGATCTTCTCCTCCCTCCAACATTCTCGCTAACCAATAGAGCGCTCCATCAGGATCAGAATCTCGCATGCTTTTGATGAACGCGGAGATCAGGTTATAATGTTCTTCGCCATCCTTATCATACCGAAGAGCCTTCTGCTGAAGAATCCTTTCCACTTCTGCACGTTCAATCACACGAGCACCCTGCTTTTTTGAAGAAGATTGAGTAACCACAAATTCCAGCGCGGTTAAGCTAGACCGAGCATCTCCGTTGCCAAACTGAATCAACACATGTCGAGCTTCGGGGCTAAGGGTCATGCCAGAGCGACCCAACCCTTTTTCTGTATCCGACAGAGCTCGATCAATAATCTGTCCCAACGCCTGTTCATCTAAGGCCTGGAGTACCACCACCATGGATCGTGAGAGCAGAGGCGCAATCACTTCAAATGATGGATTTTGGGTCGTGGCTCCAATTAACGTAATATCTCCCCGTTCGACATGAGGTAAAAAAGCATCTTGCTGGGCTTTATTAAAGCGATGAATTTCATCAACAAATAAGACGGTGCGTTGACCAGACATGGTGCGTCGATGATGTGCCTCCTTTAACACCACCCGAAGCTCAGGAATGCCACAAACCACCGCAGAAAATGAGACAAAGGCTGCTTGGGTTTTTCGTGCGATAATTCCTGCTAGCGTCGTTTTTCCCGATCCAGGAGGACCCCAGAGAATTAATGAAGGAACCTGATCGGCTTCAATCGCACGACGCAGAGGTTGATCATCACCCAGTACCGTGTTTTGCCCAACAAATTCGCTAAAGGCTTGGGGACGAATACGTTCAGCTAACGGGGCAGCCACATGTACTTTTTTCGTCGCCGTGGGAAATAATGGGGTTTGTGGGGAGTCTGCTTCACTCATAGACCAGGACATGCTCCTCAGGCTTACATTCGGGATGCTCTATGCTATAACGGTCGAGGAGTGTCTTTCAAACCAGACGATCTTCACCGTGTTATGGAACCTTTCTGGACATTGGCAACGGGAAATAGGGAGAAAAAATGATTGTCCACCTCAATGGCATCGATATCGGATATTCTGATCAAGGACAAGGGGAACCCTTGGTCTTTGTACATGCGTTTCCTCTCAATCGAAGCATGTGGGAACCACAAGTCCAGGCGTTGGTGGAACGTTACCGAATTGTGACCGTTGATCTCCGAGGACATGGGGAATCTGATGCTCCCCTCTGGCGATATACCATGGATCAATTTTCCGATGATGTGAACGCGCTCATGGATCACCTATCAATTGCTCAGGCCACCTGGATTGGCTTATCGATGGGCGGTTATATCCTCTTTGCCCTGATACGAACATATCCTCAACTGATCAAAGCCCTCGTATTGGCAGATACCCGCGCCCCAGCCGATTCTCCCGAAGGCAAAATGGGCCGAGTGGCCATGGCTCAGACTGCCTATCAAGAAGGACCCACGGCTATTGCCGAGATCATGATTCCCAAGCTCCTCAGTCCATCTTCTGTAGAAACCCGCCCAGATCTTGTAAACCAGCTTCGTCACATGATTACCGGAAATCAAGTGTCCGGAATTGTGGGAGATTTAATGGCTATGGAAGAACGCCCTGACTCTCTCTCGCTCCTCCCCAATATTCAATGGCCCACGCTGGTCATCGTAGGCGAGCATGATGTCGCCACCCCTCCTTCAGAATCCCAAGAAATGGTCAAACGAATTCCTAATGGACACTTAGAAATAATTCCCCAAGCCGGACATGTCTCAAACCTGGAAAACCCCGACGCGTTCAATCACGCCTTGGAGAAATTTCTGAGTTCGCTTTGAAGGGAAAATGAGAGGAAAAGCAAGAGAGAACTTGTCAGAAACGACAGAAAAACCATGGGCTCTTCAGGCATTCACATGAGCACACCATGATGGTGACTGGTTCTTGAGTCCCCCTCCTTTGTAAGGAGGGGTGTAGGGGAGGTAGAAAGACGCAATAGATCATTTTTCGATTATTCTGGCGAGGTTTTCAACAATTGGAAGATTCTACCCCACCTATCCTCCCCTTACAAAAGGGAGGAATAAGGACAGGGATGCTAGACTGGATTATCAGCCCCTTTGCGAATAAGGTTTAAAAATTCGATACGGGTTTGTTGCTGTTTTCGGAACACACCCAGCATATGACTGGTCACGGCGACGGTATTCTGTTTTTCCACCCCCCGCATCATCATGCACAAGTGTCGCGCTTCCATTACCACCGCAACACCATGCGGCTTCAATGTGGTTTGCAAGGTCTCGGCAATTTGGACGGTCAGTCGTTCCTGGACCTGTAATCTGCGGCTAAAGGTCTCGACTATTCGAGGAATTTTACTCAACCCCACGACGTGTTTATTGGGAATGTACCCTACATGGCATTTACCAAAAAATGGGAGAATGTGATGTTCACAGAGACTGTAAAAATCAATATCTCTGATAATGACCATTTCGTCATACTCAATCGGAAAGAGGGCCCCATTGAGCAATTCTTTGATATCTTCCTGATAACCTTTGGTGAAAAAAGACAAGGCTTTCGCTACCCGCTTCGGGGTATCTTTCAAACCATTGCGACCAGGGTTTTCACCTAACTGACAAAGAAGTGTGTGAACGGTAGCTTCTAATTCAGAATGTGTTGAGGAAGATTCCAAGTGGTGGGAGGAGGACGGAGGAAAGTTTTTCTTGGATGCTCCGGCCTTGGCCGAAGAAAAAGGAGTGCCCGACCGCGAGGATTGTCGTGTAGAAGAGCTTGCCTTCCGTGGCATAGTGGTTAGAGTTTCCCCTCCGGAACATCCCCACGATATTCAAAATAATTATCCCGAGTTTCGATCACGCCAACTTTTGCAAGATGCCCTTGTGTAATTTCTGAGACGAGTTCATCCCACACAAAGCGCACCACATTTTCTCCGGTAGGATTGACTTCCCTAAAGGCCGGGTCATAGTTCAGATGCCGATGATCAAATCGTTGGACAATTTTTTCATGCACGACTCGATCGAGATGGTCCAGATCAGTCACGTGTCCGCTTTGGGAATCCATGTCCCCTGTGATGGTCACCAAGACCGTATAGTTGTGACCATGGCCATTGGCGTTATTACACTTTCCAAAAATCTTTTGGTTCACATCATCAGGCAACTCCGCCACATGCAGTCGGTGCGCCGCACAAAACTTATAGGAACGTGTCACACTGGCCTGATGTCGTATTATGTGTTCTTTGGAATGCATATCCTGCGCTTTCAATTGTCTCCCCAAAACCATGAGGCATTCATCGCCACGCCCCAATCAGGAGTCTCCACTTGTTGATGACGTAAGTTCGCCAGAACCCTCCTGGGATTCCTGCTCTCCAGAGGATGGGGCATCGCCCCATTTCCCTTCCGGCACCTGCACCACCACATCACCATGAATGCGACTTTGACAACCCAATCGATGATAGGGTTCAACCAACGCTTCCCGGTCGAGCATGTCCTGTTCCTCAAAATCAATTTCCGACAAGTTATCACCACCCGCGATCACCTCCACGCGACACGTCGAACAGGAGGCATTCCCCCCACAATCATGATGGAGGGGAAAGGAGAGAAGTTCTGCCGCCTCAAGGAGGCTCAGATCGTTGGGAACGTCTCCGCTTTTTCCATCAGGATGAATAAAGGTCACGCGTGGCACATTTTACTCCCAACAAGCATTATACCGAAGCACATTCAGTGGTAAAGGGGCATCGATGAAGCGAGATATGCTCCTCATATTCATGACGAAACAGCCGAAGGCTATTTTGTACCAAGACGGAGGCACCCGTGACCAACGTACAAAACCCAGTACCTTTCACAAATCCACTGATTTGCAGAAGCTGATCAAGGTCTTCCTGAGTGCCCTCTCCATTTTCTACGGATTCCACGAACCCTTCAAGCTTTTCCGTTCCAATTCGGCACGGAGGACATTGCCCACAACTTTCCATTCTAAAAAACTTGGAGAGCCGTAAGGTTTCCGCCACCATACATTGGGAGTCATCCACCACAATCACGCCCGCCGATCCTAATCCGGTGCCAGCCCGTTTTAAGGCATCAAAATCCATAGGTAAGTCCAACTGGTCAGGCCCAATCATGGAAAAGGAAGGCCCTCCCGGAAACACCGCTTTCACCTTTCGACCAGGAGCGACCCCTTGTCCACATTCCTCTATTAAATGTCGAATGGGAGTTCCCATGGGCAATTCATACACACCCGGCCTTTGGACCGCTCCACTCAGGGAAAAGATCATCGTGCCCGGGCTTTTTTCCGTTCCCACCTGCATAAACCAATCGGCCCCATTTCGAAGAAGACTGGGCAAATTGGACAACGTTTCGACATTGTTCACTAAAGTCGGTTTGCCATACAGGCCAAAGTCTGTGGGATAAAATGGCGGTTTTTGTTTAGGCATCGCGGGGCGGCCTTGCATGGATTCCAACATGGCCGTTTCTTCTCCCGCGACATAACTGCCATGGCCCTCAAATATTTCGAGATCTACATCAAACCCACTCCCAAACACATTCTTCCCCATAATGCCCCGCTTCCGAGCTTGCTCGATCGCTTTCTCAAAATTGGCCCGTTCTTCTTCAAATTCCGCATTAAGATAAATAAAGGATTCTTTGGCCTTCACAAAAAACGAGGCAATGAGACACCCTTCCAATAATTGGTGGGGATGGTGTTTAATGAGATAGCGATCTTTAAAAGTCCCTGGTTCATGCTCACCTGCATTGCACACAAAATAGCGCTCAGTTCCACGATTATGAAGCACCTTATCCCACTTCAGTCCCGTCGGAAATCCAGCCCCTCCTCGGCCACGGAGAGAAGCTCGTTTTAACTCGGCGATAACGGAATCAGGGTTATTTTCCTGAACACATGTTTTCAAGGCTTCGTATCCACCCAGACGAATGTAGGCATCAATGTCCCAAGGTTCACCGTCTTGAGGGGCAAGTACCCGTTGTTCAAATTGACTCACTGCAAAGATCCTTTTCTCATGGGGTGCGAGGATGAACAGAAGATCAAACACTTTCGTTCGATCTTGAGAATCATGTCCCCAAGGACAAAGAAATTACTATACGGGGGATTTCCTAGGATCGTCAAGACAAGAATTACTGAAAGTCCAATGTTCTCAACCATTTAAGTCATGAGACCTATCAAAAAAGAGAGGACCAGTTCTACCGGGGAAGAGTCAATATGGGCCATTTTCCCATACTGAACTTTTCCCAAAATGGTCAGAAAAAGGTGGGACTTTCCCCTACTATGATTCGAAATCAAAAATTTTAATTCCGATTGTAAATCTGAAAACGACTGAGTACACTTCCGTCGAAATTGCTAGATTGGCTCAATAAAGATTTCCTGAGGATTTACAAGGAAAAGGGAGGACATCCATTGGCACCTGAA
>CAZKRH010000095.1:0-1796 GCA_964555115.1 uncultured Nitrospiraceae bacterium
ATGACTTTGATACCACGGTCATCACCACATATCCAGGAACACCCTATTTTGACGAGGCCGTAGAAACATCCCCTCGGATCTGGACCTATACCTATCATAAAACCGGTGATCGCTTACATAGCGTAGAAGTGAACTATAACGAAACGGCAGCATATTATAAGGGAATACCGGGAGAGTATACATCGTATGTCTATACAGACTCTCTCACAGCTGAAGATCTCGTGCGATTACGAGATTGGCTAGAAGCGGATGTACGAAGTTTTTTACACATCCCCTACCCCGAGGCTTCGTCGGGAGTTCGCTACGAACACTCCATGGGACAGGGGTCTATTCCAGAGCACCTGCTTCGCTCCTCTTTCAACCAACCCCACTCAATCAGCTCCAATACGTAATCGTCTTTTCCTCCTTTTCCGTACTTTCTACTTTTCAGCATCACTCGCTACGCACACAGAATTCCTCTACAACCCTTTAAGTTCACGGTAAAGATTTTCAATCCTTTTCATAGTAATTTCTTGTGAGAATTGTTCTTCCACCACTCTTCTCGCGGCTTTACCGAAACGTCGCTTGACCTTTTCATCGGTTATCAGTCTCACTATGGCCTTCGCTAATGCCTTCGAATCTTTTGGTGGCACCAAAATGCCTGTTATGCCATCAAAGATGACCTCGGGAATTCCCCCTACACTACAGGCTACAATAGGCTTACTCATGGCCATTGCCTCCAATAAAGCAATACCAAATCCTTCCATAAGAGATGGCAATACAAAGACATCAAACGCATTGATGAATTCATACACATTTTTTTGAAAGCCGGCAAACACAACATTGGCCATCAACTGCCTTTTTTCAACTAACTGAAAGAGCTTTTGTTGATATGCTTCTGGTCCCTTGCCAACAATAAAGCAACAAATATCTGGAATCGCATCCTTGATCTCAACCAGCGCTTCGATCAAATACTCATATCCTTTTCGTGGGAAAAGATTGGCAACAGTCCCAATGATTGGCTGATTTTCTTTCAGACCATATCGTTGACGAAATTCAGGTTGATTCTCTGTCTGACAAAAACGACCCAGATCAATGCCGCTATAGATCACATGAACGCGACTTGGCGTCACAGCCATGGACACTAATACCTTTTCGATATCCTTCGAGACAGGGAAAAGATAGTCGGGTTTGTCCAGCCAGTACTGTTTAATGCGAACCGGTTCAATCTGTTGCCGAATATGAACAATAACCGGAAGCCGACAGATCTTTGCAGCTAGATATGTTGGGGGAACCCACCAGTAATCATTGACATGAACAAGGTCAGCATTCCACTGACGAAAAATCTTGACGAGTTTCAATACGACCCAAGGCAATTGAAGTCGATTTATGGCTTTCCTCCATGGTGGCACCTGAAAAGCCTCAACTGGTACATGTAATCTTTCAACTTCCTCTATCAGGGTTCCGCCCTTAGGGCATACCACATGAGGCCGAAACTCATTTCGATCCAATAAACAAAGATACGACAATAAATCTTTCTCAGCTCCCCCTATATTACCAATGCCATGGACATAGACAACATTACGAATCATAGGCCCAGGTCACTTCTTCACTTCTTGAATTGATGATTCCTGTTGACCTGACACATTCACCGAATTGAGACGTTCATATAACTTCGTGTATTTGACAAACGTATACATACTGGCGAATCCACTCGCCAGAAATCCATGCATGCCATCGCGAAAGCCTTTTCGCGGCACATAGTATTTAAAAAAGGTAAACAACGGTCGTACGATGAGGTCTGTCCAATAGACCTT
>CAZKRH010000096.1:0-5978 GCA_964555115.1 uncultured Nitrospiraceae bacterium
CAGGAGTATTGGTGGTTCCCCAGCCGCTCATTGTGGAAGAAAATAAACATGAGCGAAATCTGTTGAGTTTTCCTGACCACTACACAGGTCTCTTAGAAGCCTTGGCCCATACTGGGCACGATATTGTGCTGCTCAGTGGAGATGTGCACTTTGGGCGAATTGCCACTGTGGACTTAGGAAACAATGGTGCCCGGTTAATTGAGATAATTGCATCTCCTATGTCCAACTTGACCTACTTGAATGGTTTAGCGACTTCCGTGGCAAAAAGTACACCCAAAAAATTTCCAGACCCCTCCGCGATAACTATAGATGGCTGGAATCCAGCTACGGTAAAGTATGATAAGGCCTTTCATGTGGACACCAAAAAAGGACGATGGACCTCGGCCTATCCCAGAGAGCGGACCCGTGAACATTTTATGACGATCAGTTTCAATCGATTGAACACCGGTGGCCTTGAATTAACCGCAGACGCGTGGCGTGTTCGAGAACGATCCGGCCCGAAAAATCTTCCAGTCAAAGATTTTAAAAAGACCTTCAAATTCATATTGAAATAGCATGAGCTTCCATTCCCTTTTCCCTCCTGAACAAAGAGATCCCTCAGGGGGGGGAGGGGTTTGCTCAGTTCAGCATCCTTTGAGATACAATCTGTATCTTCTCAGATACTAAATTTCCGTATTTCTCTCTCCAATACTATGTATTCTCAAACCTTTTGTCTGCCCTTTGACTTTCCATGGCTATTCGACGTACAAACGTATCCATTCATAATAATGAGGTAATGGAGTCTGAGGATGCAGTGTCCCTGTCAGAGTGGAGAAGTGTTGAGTCGTTGTTGTGAGCCCATTATAGGTGGACAAAAACAGGCCGAAACGGCTGAACAACTCATGCGGGCGAGGTACACGGCTTATACACAAATTCAGATGGATTTTATTGAGAAGACGCATGATCCTGAAAATAATAGTGATATTGATATGGAGGGAAGCCGTGAATGGGCGGAGACGACGAAATGGACGGGATTGGAAATCATTGAAACCAAGCAGGGTGGGGTCAATGATGACATGGGGACTGTTGAATTTAAGGCTACCTACGAGACGGAGGACGGTCCTACCATTCATCATGAATTAAGTCTTTTTAAAAAATACAATGGTGTGTGGTTTTATTCTGACAGCGCGAATCCCAAGGGCCAAACCTATGTCCGCAGTGATCAAAAAGTCGGTAGAAATGACCCCTGTCCCTGTGGAAGTGGGAAAAAGTATAAGAAGTGTTGCGGGTGATGCGGGAAAAATAAGAAAGGGGTCGGGAGTCTTTCATTTCACTTTTTCTTAAATAATTGTTTCATCCTAAGCTTAAATCCGGTAATGTTTTTTGCAAGGTGGGGAAATTCGATTTTCCTCCATTATTCTTTTTAAGAGTAAGGGATAAGACATGGCCTATGTGTATTTGGCTATTGCGGTGATTGCTGAGGTAGCTGCGACGAGTGCCTTAAAAGCTTCGGACGAATTTACGAAGCTTTTTCCCAGTTGTATGGTCGTGCTTGGCTATGGAGTGGCATTTTATTTTATGACCCTCATCTTGCGGACGATTCCGATTGGTATTACCTATGCTATGTGGTCAGGGTTGGGGATTGTGTTAGTGGCGTTGGTGGGAATTTATTTCTTTCAGGAAGTTCCCGATGTTCCAGCTGTCATTGGTATGGGACTTATTATCGCTGGGGTCATTGTCATGAATGTGTTTTCGAAGACGGTTAATCAGTAAGACTGCAATTATTTGATTCTTCCCTGAAAAACCAGATTGAAACTGAGGTAGCCTACCAGAAAACCCTATTTCTCTCATTTGGAGATGTTTTTAATGACATAAGGGAGTATAGAAGGGATAATTATGGTTAATTTCCTGGTGTCAGATTATTCTCATGCTATGTCCCACCCGTACGGGTTTTGACTATTTCCTTTTCCTTTCTTCAACAAGGAGGAACAATGTTTGTGACGAATACGGAAGATATTCCTGGTAAAACCATTGTCACTTGCCGGGGTATCGTTTCCGGCAGCACCGTTCGGGCCAAACATGTCGGGCGGGATATTATGGCCGGCATCAAAAATATCTTTGGTGGAGAGTTAAAGGGGTACACGGAATTGCTTAGCGAGTCACGAGACCAGGCTATGGAGCGTATGAAGGCCCAAGCGGAACAAATGGGGGCCAATGCCATTGTGAATGTTCGTTTTTCTACTTCCTCCGTGGCCGCCGGTGCTGCTGAGATTTATGTGTATGGGACGGCCGTTACTGTTGAGTAATTTCTCATGACCAATCTGACGATCATTTGTACGTTAATTATCTTGGGTTATGTGTTTGGGAAAATGGCTGAGAAACGTCATTACCGATCGATACAAGAGCGTGAAGCCAAATGGTTGTCCTTCCCTACCACTACGTCGAAAAAACCTATTGGGGACCTGGTCGGTATTTATCAGGCCCATCTAGTCCTGGGGAGCGTGGTAATCTCCGTTGATTATTTTAAACGGTTATTGGCTGCTCTTCGCAATTTGGTGGGTGGTCCGCTTCAGTCTTATGAAACCCTGCTTGATCGTGCTCGTCGTGAAGCGATTTTACGGTTGAAAGAAAGTTGTCCTCAGGCCGATCAGATCATCAATGTGCGCATTGAGACTTCCTCAATTTCGAAAGGGGAAGGGAACACGATTGGCTGTGTCGAGGTGTTGGCCTATGGAACGGCGATCTATTGCTCTCCTGAGCCACCGCGCACTAGCGCGTCATGAACTACCAGCCCTCATTACCTGATCACAATGTCAATGTCTCCCATGATCATCCGATTCGCGAATTTTTCCTTCTTGTGTCAGGTGTCGTCGTCGTTTTGGTTCTGGTTTTTTGGTTACTGGGACTACTCGTAGATTATGCGGTGGAGTTTATTCCACCCGAACAAGAGGCTGAATTATTTGCCAACCTCAATTTCGATTGGACGTCAACACCGGATTCTGAGCCGGATACTGACTCTGAGCAGGAGGCTTCGCTGCAAGGTCTTCTTGATTCCTTACAAACCTGTCTGGATTTGCCCTATCCGATCACGGTAACGCTGGTCAAATCCGAGCAGGTGAATGCTGTAGCCATTCCTGGTGGAAATGTGCTGGTGTTTTCTGGACTACTCGAGTCAGTGTCATCACAAAATGGCCTGGCGTTTGTGTTAGCCCATGAACTCGGGCATTTTGTTAACCGGGATCATTTGCGAGGGATGGGACGAGGTATTCTTTTGGCTGCCTTATCCACGGTCATTTTTGGCGCCAATTCGGACATCTCACAAATGTTGGCTTCGGCCAGTGGAGTGCAATTGGCGCAATATTCTCAAGAACGAGAATCACTAGCTGATCGAACTGCGTTACACGTGCTTTCCTGTCATTATGGTCATGTCGGTGGAGCAGCTGAGTTGTTCGTGGCTCTTCAAAAACTTGAGGAGGCTCTTGATTTTGGATTGCTGCATTATTTTGCCACCCATCCCGAGCTTCAAACCCGGATTGATGATTTGCAACGGTTGTCCAAAGAATTGGGATTTACGGTAGGAGAAACCGAGGAATTATTGAAATAGATGGGATTAAAAAAGAGGATGGGTTGATGGGACGGTTGCATGTAGAGAAGGAAGGATGAGTATGCCAGTTTGTGATGTGCGTCCAGACAATACACGAGCCATGGGGGTGGCCGTTGGGGAGGATTTAGTCCGTCAGCATGGAAGGAAAACTTTTGTGACTCGATTGATTTGTAGGTAGTTATGGAAACGGAATGCTTGATCTCCAGCGATGTGATATCTCGGTTTCGAGATGAGAGGCTGTCGTCCGTTTCTTCCTTGCTTTCAGGGTCTTCCCCTATTTCATTGTCGCAACGGTGGAACGTGTTTTTTCACTGTACGCTTCAGCTTCAACCCGATCTCATTCGGAAAGAAGTGAAGCTGGCCTTGATGGATGCGTATAAGGTTTCTTCTTTAGACCCTTTGGCCCCAAAGTTTGTGCGAGATGGAGAGGAATGGGGGGCTCTTGTCTCCCCCGGGATTGAGAGTAAAGACAACACCCCTATTGCTCTTGTGGATCATTGGTTTATCACCAATCCTTCTGATTTTTTACACATGTTTAAAGGCATTTCCCAAAGGTGGCCCTTTCCCTTTGCAGGCATTCGACTATCTCTTTCACCCTCTCACCCCAGTGCCTCCTATCTTAGGAACATTCCGAAGATTCACCTCCAAGAGCATGTGTATTTAGCAGATTGGAAGCATCATCCACCTCAAGATTCCGAGTCCTGTACTGATAGAACCTTTTCCATGTTGGTCAATCAATCGTTGGAGGATTGGTTGCCAGATTTGTGGGATTGTTTCAGGTCTTCTTGGGGCGGACAGGAGAATAGTGAATGGAAAGCCCATATCAGAGCCAATCTCGAGCGTAGTTTGGAGAATGGGGGGCTTTTGACGATTTATGATAGTCAAGGGTTTGCTGGCATGATATCGTGGTATGACTCAAGTGATGCGGAATTACTCTTGGTACAGTATTGGCACATCTCCTTTATTTTTGTGCGACCTGATCTCCGTAATCAAAAAGTGGGTCAATATCTGTACGGGTTAGCGGCCCAGCAGATGAATTTAGAAAAGACTGGATTGATGGGGGCTCGGGTGCAAGCCGAGAACCTAGCCAGTCACAGAGCGCTAGAAAAAGCCGGAGCCGAACGGGTGATGGATTATTTTATTTTTTCATCATGAGACTGGTGAAAAGATGCAAACCCAATTCGGGTGTTCCGATTTTCAGAAATTACATGTATTTTCGGATTCAATTTGTTAAATGAAAGGGGCAAGAATTTCTTTGCTTAACCTCGCGTGATCCCCGATAATTAATCATGGCCTTTTCTGTGAGGGACTAGCCTGAAAAATTGGATGTGTTTTCGAGAATCAATATTTCGTTAACGTAGGAGTTCCTCCATGCTGTGGTATCATTGGTCTATCTTAGGAATGCTGTTATTGGGGCTGGAAGTTCTGACCCTCGGGGGATTGGGGAATTTCTATTTTTTGTTTTTTGGGCTCGCGGCCCTCATCGTCAGTGGTTTGAGTTGGGGTGGTCTCGTTGAGGCTCAGTGGCTTCAGTGGGTTCTCTTTTCTGGGATTGGCGTGTCTCTGCTGTTCGTTCTCCGGTCTCAGCTTCAACCCAAAGGATCTTCTGGTGGAAAGGGTGATCCTATTGTGGATACACTCATCGGAGAAGTCGCCATCCTGTTAGAAGACTTGCCGGTAGAAGGTGCAGGCAAAGCAGAGTTACGTGGGTCTACCTGGACAGCCAGAAATGGGGGGCAGGGGCTTTTGGTGAAAGGCCAGCGTGCTCAGGTGTTTCGGGTGGATGGATTAACCTTATGGCTTCATGCTGAATCCCCAATAGAGGAGGGACGTCATGCCGGGTGAATTAACTTTTGCCATTGTGTTAACAGTGTTAGCGTTTATTGTTCTTGCCAAAACAGCGGTGGTGGTTCCGCAACAGTCTGCCTACGTGGTTGAGCGGTTGGGGAAATACGCCAGTACGTTGAATGCTGGTTTTCATATGCTCATCCCGTTTATTGAGGTCATCCGCTATAAACATACGCTAAAAGAATTAGCCATGGATATACCTGAACAAATTTGTATTACTCGGGATAATGTGCAGGTTGGGGTGGATGGGGTGTTATATCTGAAAGTGTTAGATGCGGAGCGGGCTTCCTACGGAATTCAGGACTACCGCTTTGCCATTTCGCAATTGGCCCAAACTACGTTGAGAAGTGAAATTGGCAAAATTGAACTGGATCGGACTTTTGAAGAACGGAGTTCTATCAATGTGCTAATCGTCAATGAGTTAGATAAAGCGTCCAGTCCTTGGGGAGTCAAAGTTCTTCGCTATGAAATTCGCAATATCAATCCGCCTCAGGATGTCGTGAATGCGATGGAAAAGCAGATGCGGGCGGAACGAGAAAAGCGTGCT
>CAZKRH010000097.1:0-20325 GCA_964555115.1 uncultured Nitrospiraceae bacterium
TGGTGGTACCGGTGGGGGTGGAGGTGGGAATGCTCAGGCGTGTTTTGGAGGGGTTCCAGTTCCCCAAACCCTTTGGGAAACGACGTATACGCTGCAATACAAACCGATTCCTTCAATGATTACACGGTTGGAATTTCGGTATGACAAATCGAATCGGAATACTTTCCAAGATGGAGCCGGACCAGCCAATAATCAACAAACCTTAGCTATAGATGCCATCTTCCGTTTTTAAAAAAGAGGAAAGGGGGAAGATATGAAAATGGAAAAATATATAAACAGGATAGGTATATCTAAAATACTATTAGCAATTTTAGTATTCTTTTGCAGTGTCCCGGCGTTTGCGGAAGAAGCGGGAGGCCAAATCGATTCTGGTGATACGGGCTGGATTCTCACGTCCTCTGCGTTAGTGCTGCTTATGACCATTCCTGGTTTGGCGTTATTTTACGGAGGGATGGTTCGGAATAAGAATGTCCTCAGCACCATGATGCATAGCTTTATCGCGGTGTGTGTGGTGAGCATTGTCTGGGTGCTGTGGGGATATACGATTGCCTTTGGGACCGACGTGAACGGGATCATGGGAAGTTTCGAATTCTTGGGTCTTCAAGGAGTGGGGCCTGAGGCGTTTCCCGGTACAGCCATTCCTCACTCGGCCTTTATGGTGTTTCAGCTCATGTTCGCTGGGATCACCGTTGCCTTGATCAGCGGCGCGATCGCAGAGCGAATGAAATTTAGTGCGTTTGTTTTGTTTGCCATTCTCTGGGTTACCCTTATCTATTCCCCTTTAGCGCATTGGGTATGGGGCGGTGGATGGATGAGCGATATGGGTTGGATGGGGGATGCTTGGAAGGGACAAGGAGCCTTAGATTTTGCAGGCGGTACGGTCGTCCATATTAGTTCTGGTGTGGCCGCCTTAGCGGCGGCCCTTATACTCGGAAAGCGTCATGGATATGGGAAAGAGAAGATGGCTCCCCATAATCTTCCCTTCACGTTGGTTGGCGCGTCATTGCTGTGGGTTGGGTGGTTTGGCTTCAACGCAGGCAGCGCGTTGGCAGCGGATGGAAGCGCCGCAGGTGCTTTTGTGGCGACTCATGTCGCGACCGCAGCAGGGGCGCTGGCTTGGCTCATTGTGGAATGGGCGTACCGTGGCAAACCCACAGCCCTTGGGGCAGGGAGTGGGGCGATCGCAGGCCTGGTGGCCATTACTCCCGCCGCTGGATTCGTGGGACCCATATCCGCGATTTTGATAGGGATCGGCGGCGGCGCCTTCTGTTATATCGCAGTTCTGTGGAAAAATAAACTTGGGTATGATGATGCGCTTGATGTCCTTGGTATTCATGGCATTGGGGGAACCTGGGGCGCCATGGCAACGGGTCTCTTTGCCAGTGTCGGTGGGGGAACCGGGTTATTTTTTGGGAATCCAGGTCAAATGGTGATTCAGGCAATTGGCGTATGTGGAACGTGGGTGTTTTCTTTTGTTGGGACGTTGATAATTTTAAAAGTCCTTGATATGACCATTGGTCTTCGGGTCAGTAAGGAAGAAGAAATTTTGGGGTTGGACATCAGCGAACACAGCGAACAAGCTTATGGCTAGTGGGAAACCAGGTTGCTCTTGCTATGAATAAGAGAAGGGGGTTGCGCTTCCTTACCCTGGAATCGTAATTCCCTCTTGAATTCCACCCATTTTTTTGAGAGAGGATAGAATCATGAAATTAATTCAAGCCATTATTAAACCGTTTAAGTTGGATGAAGTGAAAGACGCACTCATTGAATTGGGTGTTCAAGGGATGACGGTGACTGAGGTCAAGGGCTTTGGTCGTCAAAAAGGTCATAAAGAAACCTATCGGGGAACTGAATATCAAATTGATTTTGTGCCCAAGATTAAAGTGGAAATTGTCATTGCAGATAATCTTGAACAAAAAGTCATTGAAACAATTTCCCGAGCTGGAAAAACCGGCAGTATTGGGGATGGAAAAATCTTTGTGTCGGATTTAACCGGGATTATTCGAATTCGAACTGGGGAAACGGGTGAAGGTGCTGTGTGACACGTAGTCAGAGTCCCCATTCCCATTTTGTCCATTTTGTCTTTAGGCTTTAACCAGAGGTGAAATCGTGAGGCATACCACTTCCATCTTATTGGCCGGAATTCTAGGTTGTGCAGTGTTTCTTGGGATGAATGTCGATGTGAGTTGGGCTCAAGAGGGAGGTGGGCCTCAGATTGATACCGGGGACACTGCATGGATTTTAATGTCCTCGGCCTTGGTTCTTTGCATGGTCTTTCCTGGTTTAGCTTTATTCTACGGGGGATTGGTCAGAAGCAAAAATGTGTTGGGAACCATCATGCATACGGCCGTCATTGTATGCTTGATTAGTTTGGTATGGATTCTCTGGGGATATAGTCTCGCCTTTGGTCCATCTATTGGTGGGATGATTGGCAGTTTAGAATGGATGGGGCTCAAGGGCGTGGGGATTTCCCCGAGTCCAGATTATGCCTCAACGATTCCCCACCAACTGTTTATGGTGTTTCAACTGATGTTTGCGGCCATTACCGTCGCCTTGATTACAGGAAGTTTTGCAGAGCGGATGAAATTTAAAGCTCTGATGCTTTTTGCCGTTCTCTGGTCTACCTTTATTTATTCCCCGCTGGCCCATTGGGTGTGGGGTGGTGGTTGGCTAGGAGCCATGGGAACGTTGGACTTTGCCGGTGGGGCCGTGGTTCATATTAGTTCTGGTTTTGCGGCTTTAGTCTGTGCGATTGTCCTGGGACCGCGTAAGGGCCTTGGTGTTGAACCGATGCCACCCCATAATCTTCCCTTGACCGTGTTGGGTACTGGACTCCTGTGGTTTGGATGGTTTGGATTTAATGCTGGCAGTGCGTTGGGTGCCAATGATATTGCAGCTGTCGCCTTTGTGGCGACCCACACCGCCGCCTGTGCCGGAGGATTAAGTTGGATGGTGGCGGAATGGGTCCATACGGGGAAACCCACGACTTTGGGAATATGTAGCGGAATTATTGCCGGATTAGCCACCGTCACGCCAGGGGCTGGGTTTCTCGAACCCCTATCGGCTTTGGGTATTGGCGTAATGGCTGGGACCCTCTGTTATATAGCCGTTGTATGGAAAAGCAAGCTGGGGTACGATGACTCCCTTGATGTGGTTGCGATCCATGGAGTAGGAGGAATCTTCGGCATCTTGGCGGTGGGGTTATTTGCCTCCATAGGGGCACAAGGTTTGTTCTTTGGAAACCCGGGTCAGTTTGGTATTCAGGCCGTTGCCGCCATAGCCACCTTAGCTTTTGTGGTGGTTGGAACCTATATCATTCTCAAAGTTGTGGATGTGACCGTTGGGCTTCGAGTGACTGAAGAAGAAGAAAATACCGGATTAGATCTGAGTCAACATAATGAAAAAGGCTATTCCTAAATATTTGGGAAAGATGGAAACAGTCTGATAAAGTTTTGGATTTACAGTCAGGGGCAATATCAAGGCAATATTCTTGAGGTGCCCTTGAGTAGATTGTATAGATCGTGATTGTATATAAACCCTAAAGGAGGTTGGAATGACTCCCCGTGAAGTGTTGGAATTCGCGAAAAAAAACAAAGTGGAAATGGTTGACCTGAAATTTATTGATTTGGTTGGAATTTGGCAGCATTTTTCGATACCGACATCTGAGTTAACTCTTGATTTATTTAAAGAGGGGTCAGGATTTGATGGTTCCTCCATTCGTGGGTGGAAGGCTATTCAGAATAGCGATATGTTGATGATTCCTGATCCGAATACGGCACGACTTGATCCGTTTACCGAAATTCCCACGTTAACCATGATTGGCAATGTTGAAGATCCGATTACGCGGGAAGGTTATGAAAGGGATCCTCGATTCATAGCTCAAAAAGCGGAAAAGTATTTGAAAAGCACGAAAATTGGGGATATCTCCTACTGGGGACCTGAAGCTGAATTTTTTGTTTTTGATCATGTCAGCTTTGACCAAAATGCCCATTCAGGCTACTACTTTATTGATTCGGAGGAAGGCATTTGGAACTCAGGGAAAGAAGGTCCCAATCTCGGTTCTCGCCCCAGACACAAGGAAGGGTATTTTCCTGTCGCTCCAACAGATTCCCAACAAGATATTCGATCCGAAATGGTTCGAGAAATGGAAAAAGTTGGCATTCATGTTGAAAAACATCACCATGAAGTTGCGACTGCTGGCCAGGCGGAAATCGATCTGCGTTTTGATGCATTGGTCAGCATGGCCGATAAGATGATGATGTATAAATACATTGTCAAAAATGTGGCACGGCGTCATGGGAAAACGGCAACCTTTATGCCCAAACCTATTTTTGGAGATAATGGCACTGGCATGCATACGCACCAAAGCATTTGGTCGGGGGGAAAACCGAGCTTTGCCGGAAAAGAATATGCCGGGGTATCCAAAATGTGTTTGTATTATATTGGAGGGATCCTCAAGCATGCGAAAGCCTTGGCCGCACTTTCAAACCCGACGACCAATTCCTACAAACGTTTAATCCCTGGTTTTGAAGCACCGGTGCTCCTTGCCTATTCCAGTCGAAATCGGTCTGCCGGAATTCGCATTCCCATGTACTCTGCGAATCCTAAAGCCAAACGAATTGAGGTGAGATTTCCAGATGCGTCCTGCAATATATACCTAGCCTTTAGCGCCATGCTCATGGCAGGGTTGGATGGGGTCCAAAATAAAATTGACCCAGGGGATCCGATGGATAAGAATTTGTATGATTTGGATCCAGAGGAAACGGCAAATATTCCGACCGTGCCAGGTAGTTTAGAGGAAGCGCTGGACAGTTTGGAGTCTGACTATCAATTTCTCTTAAAAGGTGGAGTCTTTACCGAAGATCTCATTGAAGCGTGGATTTCGTATAAACGAGAAAACGAGGTCGATCAATTAAGACTCAGACCTCATCCTCATGAATTTATGATGTATTATGATGTGTAAGAGCTAGGTTGGGATTACACTTTTAGTCGGTTAAAAAAGGCCTGTGACTCCAGAGGGGAAGGGTGATTCGTAGCTTCCCAACGAGTCACAGGCTTTTTTTGTGTCAACTCATCCAGAAGTGAGAGTGAGGAGGTGGTTTTGGACACTCTTAGGCCGATACCATCAAATCTAACAAATCGTAGGTATTCACGAGGACAACGTTCGAGCAGTGAACATTCCGATTAAAGCCCCACCTATGGCCAGAGTGTTATTCAGAACGATGTTCAGAACAGAAAATCCAATTCCATGATGTTGGGCTAGTTGAATGGTTTCGACAGAAAAAGTTGAGACTGTGGTGAAGGCACCACAAAACCCTGCCCCAAGAAAGGCAAGAAGTTCTGGAGAGAATGAAGTTCGGTTGAGGGACAGGGCAACCAGAAATCCTAAAAGAAAGGACCCGCCGAAATTAACCATCAAGGTTCCATAGGGGAACCCTGGACCCCAACGGTCCATAGTCCAATGGGCAATGAGTACACGAAAAAGAGTACCTAATGCTCCACCTACGGAAACCCAAAGAAGTTTTTCAGGTAAACCCATTAAGGGATACCTCCAAAAATCAAAATCATCCATTGTCCCTGCCTTTTCACTTTCTCTTGAATGAGGACGTTCCATATCACTCCAATACGCGTATAGTAACATATCCGCCTCGATCTGCCACTGCCTTCATCAGTGATGCTTGCTGCATTGATCTTCAGAATGACGGCTGTGATGTGGGACGAATTGGTTAAGTTTTTTTAAGACGCTGACTCTTTCTCCGGAATAATTGGATAAACAACGTATGTGTCCGGTTCATTCGTTGTTGAATCTCTTGATCCAAAGTCTTGGCTCCAGTTTTCCAATCTTGAGTCATGAACCCAAGTCGCCTAGCCAGGAAGACCATTGCGTCGGATCCCTTATCTGGGAGAATGAGGTCCTGTGCATTACCTCGAACCATTCGAAGCGCATCAATCACATTCCGAAAAAACAAATAATCTTCCTGGAGGATGGATACTTGATATTTCGTGAGGAGTTGGGCTTTGAGAAGGTTCGCTAACGCTTGGAGCGTATTGGGAGTACGGAGAGAAGGGCGTTTGGCGCCATATTGGATTTGTAGATATTGTGCCAAATATTCAATATCAACAATGCCTCCGGGACTATATTTCATGTGAGTTTTGTGTGTAGGGACTAATTCTTGTATTTGTCGATCACGGAGACCGAGGGCGGTCGTGAGAGACCACGGTTGTGGACCATACACAAATTTATCTCGATGAGCTTCTATAGCTTTTCCTAATTGTAGGTTGCCGGCTACATGACGAAGCTTAATGAGTGCCTGACGTTCAAAGGGGGCTGCCATTCCAGAAGCACTATAATACCGTTGAATTTCATCCAGGGAATTGGCCAAAAGCCCCTTGTCGCCATGCGGACGTAATCTGGTATCAATATGAAATATACCTTCTTGTTTCGCCTCAATCCATCGTAAGAGTTCTTGAACGACATTTTCAAAAAACTCACTCTGACTCTCCTCAGGCTGTGATAACGTGGCTTTCGGGTTTCCATAGACAAAAAGAACTTCGATATCGGAAGCATAGCCCATTTCCCCTCCACCAAATTTTCCTAAACCGCATATGGTAAATGGAACAGAACGTCCATTCGCCAAGGTAGGTTGAGGAGAATGCCGACGAATAGTATGCAAGGCTTCCTTCAACGCTTGTTCTAAAATGACTTCAGCCAGATTGGTGATGGCCTGAGAAAATTTTGGAAGCGGTGTGTCATCAAGAAGGTGTTTCATGTCAATACGAAAGAGTTCTTTATCCTTAAACTGATTAAGAATCTTCCCTCGAGTCTTGCCTGTTTTCCCTTTGGCAAGTTGTGTTCGTAAATCTCGTTCCAGAGAGACTTTTGATCGGACCAGGGAACCCTTTTGGAACTGTGTCATCGCCGGCAACAAATGACGATGTTGGCGGCGGAGAAAGTCCTCCCACAGAAAATCGCTACTCCCGAATAATTGGGCAAGTTGAGAAAGCAAGGGCTTTTCCTTCAGCCATGCCAATGTTTTTTGTTCGGGCAGCAATTGATCAAGGAGTTGATCAAAAAGGTCAAGAGCTTTAGCCGGATCGGGGGCCCATGTGAGATAATGTGTAAATTCTTTCACAATAGCAGCTGCGGCACATAACTCGTCCTGGTCTTTTTTATTTTGAATTTTTCCGCCATGGCGCCCACGAATAAAAAGGCGGTTGTGAACCTCAGTGCCCTTGACTTCAATTTTGGCCTTTTCCACATATATTCCGCGCATGGTGAGGGCATTGGTAAACGTATATAAAAATGCTGGAGTATCAGCTGACCGAATATCCAACACGGTTTCACTCGTGGAAAAAGAATTGTCAAAAAGAATTTGTACAGGATGCAGAAAATCTGTAGTTCGCCTTTGGATGTTCCCCAGGGTTTCAACTAGACGCCGGTTCACCCGATCACGAGCTTGGCGAAACTGGTTGAGGTGAAGTAAGTGAATGACAGAGGTCAGTTCCTGGCTCAACTCTGTGTGCCGTGTGGAATTAAAAGAGATCCCTGGCAATAAATGGAGGCGAAACACATCCACGACCTTTTTTCTTGATAGCCCTGGAATAGGGGAGGAAGGACGGGGAGTCCTTGCACTTTTGGTCCGTAGGGAAGAGGGCAAAGATTTAACGGGAATGTGTCCGGAAGGATGATGGGTATACGTAAAAATAAACGCTTCACGGATATCAAAACCGAAACCTGACAGGATTCCACAAATGGTGGAAAATTCTGAGAAATAATCGTAAGCCACAAGATGGAGAGTGTATAAATTTCGACTATGCTTATGGGTATGAAGCATACAGGGATTCTGAAGGGTGAGTTGTTCAGCGAGATGAACATGGAGAGCAGTGGTGGTGAGAGAAAACTGCTCAAAGTATTCGGGATCCATTCGATGAACAAAGTCTTTGATCACCAAAGGGGAAATATCGGGACAACGATCTTGTAGGGATTGAACATCAACAGGAGGCATGATTGGTCATTTAGTATACCTGATTGGCCTTGTATTGTAAGGTGTTCAGAGCCACCGTATAATGAAAAACTTTTCCATCTCATAAAATCCATGCCACCAACTCAGAACCGAAAAAATAAGAAGAAGCCAGACATCACCTCCCTTCTTCTGTCTCCCACCCTGAAAAAAGCCGATGTGGCTTCTCTGTTACAACCCTATGGGTTTACTGACACGAATCTCGCTGATACGAACTTACAGTCTATGGCGGGAACTCCTCAAAGCCGACAATTACTGGCTGAAATTTTACCTGATCTCTTGAGGGCTGTTGGTGAGACCGCTGATCCAGACCGAGCCCTGAATGAGTGGGAACGATATATAGAATTAGGACCAAACCGGGTGCAATTGTTTCAATATTTAGGGCAAACCCCACGAATGATTCATGTCCTGTGTACGATATTTGGTAATAGCCCTGCCATGGCTCAAACTCTTATTCGCGATCCTCTTCTGGTCTATTGGATGAGTGAAGAACGTATATTGGATCGAAAATCTTCCCCAAAGACTCTGAGGCGGGAATTAGAGAATGCTCTGATCCCTTTTCACACGTATGATTTACGATTAGAAGCCCTGCGCCGTTTTAAACGTCGAGAAATGCTCAGAATAGGATTGAGAGATATCCTCAAAAAATCAACAGTTCAAGAAACTGTTCAGCACCTTTCCACATTGGCTGAAACCGTGGTTCATTCAGCCTATTTACTCGTGTGTGGTGAGATTCAAAGAACCATGGGAATTCCGAAACATTATGATACGGGTAAAAAATTGGTGGAAACCCAGTTTGTCGTACTTGGAATGGGAAAGTTGGGGGGCGGGGAACTGAATTATAGCTCAGACATTGATTTAATCTATGCCTATGAAAATGCAGAAGGGTATGCATACCTTCAGGATAAAAAAACAACATATACGAATCCTGTTTTTTTTGACCAACTTGCCAAGAATTTAACGCGAGTTCTTTCTGAACCATCTCATGAAGGTGCCCTGTTTAAAGTTGATCTTCGCCTACGTCCCGATGGAGTGTCTGGTGCCTTGGTATGCTCCTTCGAAGAAATGATTCAATATTATCAAAGTCGTGGACGAATGTGGGAGCGGTTGGCCTTGTTAAAAGCTCGACCCATTGCAGGGAACAAAAGAAGAGGAAACACACTTCTCCGAAATCTTCAGAGCTTTGTCTTGGGTCAGGGGGAGCCAGAACGTTCACACATTCAAGAGACTATTGATTCAATTAAACAGTCCATCCATAAGAAAATGATTCAGCGGGGAGAAGCAGAACGAAACGTCAAATTGGGGACGGGGGGGATTCGAGAAATTGAGTTTATTGTCCAATCCCTTCAACTGCAGTATGGAACAAGAATAAAGATGATACGGGAGCGAAATACCCTTTCCACATTGCAACGGCTGAAGGAGGCGTCCCTCCTGCCTCCCTCGATCGAAAAGGTGTTAACCAAATCTTATGTGTTTTTGCGTGATGTGGAACATAAACTTCAAATGGTCAATGAACTCCAAACGCATCAATTACCCAGAGAAGTCTCGGAATTGGCAAAATGTGCTATCCGTATGGGTTTTCCCAAAAAAACATCCCCAAAAGACACAGCTGCTCAATTTCTCGCACGTTATCGGAATGTGACAGGAAATGTCCACAGACTGTATTCGCGATATATTCATCATTAAACCACTCCCCCCCCCCTTCTTCGTGGTGAATAGTCCCCCCCAAACTTAATGGTCATGTTTGCTCCTTTCATTTGGTGCCCATATTTTCCAGAAGTGAATGGGGATACCTTTGCAGGGTAAAGGAGTCAACCTTTAGGGTTGATCTTCTGAAGAAAGTGCTTATCTTATAGGGAGATAGACAATTGAACCGAGAGAAGTCGAAAAACTACAAAAAGGCAACATTATGGATATGAACCGAATGACATTAAAACTTCAGGAAGCGATCCAAGCTGCCTCGGCATCTGCACTTCGCCGAAATCATCAAGGAATTGATGCAGAGCATTTATTGCTCGAGCTTCTTGAACAACATGATGGATCTGCAGGACCAATTTTAGAATACGCCGGTGTGGCTATTCCACGAGTGAAGCAAGAAACGGAACGTCTTTTGAATAAAATCCCGCAAGTACAAGTGTCTGGGGCCGGACCGGGCCAGGTCCACCTTACACCCAGAATGGTCCAAATCCTCAACAAAGCTGAAGAAGAGATGAAGGGACTGCGGGATGAATATGTCAGTGTCGAGCATATTCTCTTGTCCATGGTGAATGAAGGAGGGGTGCTGCGACAATTAGGAATAACCCGAGATAAATTACTGGCGAGTCTCCAACAAGTGCGAGGAAATCAACGGGTTACCAGTCAAGATCCAGAAGGAACCTATCAAGCCTTAGAAAAATATGGGCGAGATCTAACCAAACTGGCTTCTCAAGGAAAATTGGATCCAGTGATAGGCCGCGATGAGGAAATTCGTCGAGTCATTCAAATATTATCCAGGCGTACAAAAAATAACCCCGTGCTGATTGGTGAGCCTGGTGTGGGAAAAACAGCGATTGTTGAGGGGCTGGCCCAACGAATTGTCAAAGGAGATGTCCCTGAAGGTCTAAAAAAGAAACGGGTGGTGGTGTTGGACATGGGAGCCTTAGTGGCCGGGGCGAAGTTTCGTGGAGAATTCGAGGAACGCCTCAAAGCGGTATTAAAAGAAGTTCAAGCGTCCCAAGGCCAAGTTCTTTTATTTATCGATGAATTACATACGGTAGTAGGGGCAGGAGCGGCTGAAGGAGCAATGGATGCTGCCAACCTTCTCAAGCCCATGTTGGCCAGAGGGGAAATGCATTTAATTGGAGCCACAACTCTGGATGAATACCGAAAACATATTGAAAAGGATGCCGCCTTGGAACGTCGATTCCAAACCATTGTTGTCGATCAACCCTCTGTGGAAAACACCATCTCGATTTTGCGAGGCCTGAGAGAACGATATGAAGTGCATCATGGAGTCCGCATTAAAGATTCGGCATTAGTCGCCGCTGCCAAACTTTCCCATCGATATATTGGTGATCGGTTTTTGCCAGATAAAGCCATTGATCTGATGGATGAGTCTGCAGCACGGCTTCGCACTGAAATTGATAGCATGCCGGCCGAGCTGGATGAACTCTCACGAAAAGTCCTGCAATTGGAAATTGAACGAGAGGCCTTGAAAAAAGAAACCGATCCCGGAAGTGTTGCCAGATTGGAGACCTTAGAAGTCGAACTTAAGGAGAAACAAGAAGCGGCCCACACACTCAGGACACAATGGGAAACGGAAAAAGCTTCCGTCGGTCGTCTTCAACACATTCGGCAACAGATTGAAGACCTCAAGCATCAAATTGAAAAATATGAACGAGAATATGATTTAAACCGTGTAGCGGAATTAAAATATGGCTCCCTGCCACGTCTCGAAAAAGAATTGCAACAAGAAGAAGCACATTTGGGAGAGAATCAAGGACAGGGGCGATTACTCAAAGAAGAAGTGACAGAGGAGGACATTGCCGATGTCGTAAGCCGATGGACAGGAATTCCCGTGAGTCGATTGCTGCAAGGGGAAATGGAAAAGCTGTTGCGGCTGGGAGATTTAATTCATCAACGAGTGGTGGGACAGGAAGAAGGAGTCCGCGCAGTGGCAGAAGCCGTGTTACGGGCACGCTCTGGTATCAAAGATCCCAATCGCCCCATTGGCTCCTTTTTATTCCTAGGACCAACAGGGGTAGGGAAGACGGAGTTGGCTCGCGCGTTAGCCCACACGTTATTTGATGATGAGGCGAACTTAGTCAGAATTGATATGTCCGAGTATATGGAAAAACATACCGTCGCTCGGCTGATTGGAGCGCCTCCCGGATATGTCGGGTATGAAGAAGGAGGACAACTGACCGAAGCGATTCGTCGTCGACCTTTTGCGGTGATTCTCTTGGATGAAATTGAAAAAGCCCATCACGATGTCTTTAATGTGTTGTTGCAAGTCTTGGATGATGGACGGCTGACCGATTCACAAGGACGAACCGTAGATTTTAAAAACACGGTATTGATTATGACCTCCAACATTGGGAGCCAAGAAATTTTAGACGCGGAGCAAAGGGGCATATCCTATACGGAATTACAGGATTTAGTGATGGGAGAAGTCCATCATCATTTCCGTCCAGAGTTTTTAAATCGAGTCGACGAATTGGTGGTATTCCATCAATTAACAGAATCTGAACTGGGAAAGATTGTCGAGATTCAAGTCGAACGGCTCCGGGCTCGATTAGAGGAACGGCGAATTGGACTGGAGTTAACCGCACCGGCCATGAAAGATTTGGCGACCAGGGGATATGATCCGATCTATGGGGCCCGCCCCCTCAAACGACTTCTTCAACATGATGTAGAAACTCCGTTAGCCAAAATGATCGTCAAAAGTGAAGTCAAAGATGGGGATACCGTCATCGTGGACCAGAAAGACGGACAAATCGTCTTATCAGCAAAAGTAAATGGGTGAAAAAATGATGGGAGTATTTATTCCGCTCCCACACCAAGGACGAAGATAAAGAAAGAATCATTTCTGCTAGAGGAACTTACTGCACGGCCTGTGCGACAGCCGCACGCAGGGAATCCGCATGTGTGTTTGAGACCGTTTTTCTCACCAGAATATCTACCGCATCGACATCTTTATTATAGTAGGCACTATTGGCATCATTGTCTGTTTTAATAATGGCACCCTCCAAGGAAATGCCAGCAAATATTCCTTTTGCTCGAGAAAAAGACAAAAAGTCGGCGTTAAGGTTGGCAGAGGTAGCCCCTTCGATGCCACCTCCATAAGGGCCAGCAGCCACCGAAGCATCTCCACCTAGCTTAAACGAAGAAGTATAAAGCTTTTCAATGCCCCCCTTCGTTCTCCCCATGATAACGACTTCAGACGCTTGTCCCCCAAATTGAAGACCAAAGCTGACCGAACCCACAATATAAAAGGCCGGTTGGCCCCAATCACCAGACTCCTCATCTTTTACAATTAACACACCACTGCCCCCAGACCCACCAATAAAAAAGGCAGCTTTTAAGAGTTGGGGGACGATGAGAAGAGCTTTGGCATCTTTCACATTCTCTTGAAACCAAGTGAGGTCGGGATCAGCCATAAAACTGTCTAAAACCAGTTGGGCCTTTTCAATAAGTTGCCGCTCATCGGAGGAAGCCCAGGCTGTAGAGGAGAAACCACTAAAAAAAATAGCCAACACGAAAAAAAGAATGAAAGCGTGAGAACATAAATAAGAGCGGTAAGAGACAGATGTGATCATAGTTCCCTCTGTGTAAATAATAAAAAAGAAGCCCTTTAGAACTGTGGAAAGGAACTATATACCACAAGGAGAATTTGATAAAGGGAAGGCACCTTTGACAAAAGGCAATGAAAAAAACCTAAGGAAAATTTTTATGTGAGGTTTGTAAGCGGACATGGACGAAAAGGGGAAAGAGAAAGAGTCCAAGTGTTAATGCCCAAAATTCTGTAAAATTCAAGGCCAAACCCTATGTCTTTTCAGATGAGTGTCCCCACCCCCCCCCACTATTCTTGAGATTCGACATAAACTTGAAGCTCAGGGTGATGAGTCTTCTATGCGGGTATTGAGTCAGGTAAAAGAATTTGTGCGGGAAAAAATGAAAATGTAATGAAAAAAATATTGCAAAATCAGGAAAATTTTGGCGGAATTAGTTTGACAAGTTCAAAAATGTTTTGGTTTATTTCCCTATTGCAATTCCGCTAGCTTGACAGTTACGTCCACAGGTTTTCCTTCTCGTCGAACTTGAATTTTTATTTTATCTCCAACCTTATACCGATCCAAAATCCTTACAAGATCATCAAAGATCGTCACGGATTCTCCTGCCACTTTCATAATGACATCTCCCAATTGGATGCGCCCACGAGGGGTTTCTCGTGCGCTGCGGAGCCCGGCTTTATCCGCGGGACCTCCTTTATCCACTCTGGCGATGATTAATCCTTCTATTCCCCATCGTGTGGCAATGTTATCCGGTATGAGGGAGATGCCTAGGCCAGGCCGAATGAGTTTTCCATATTTGATGAGTTGCGGGACTGCTCGATTCACGGTTCCCACGGGTACGGCAAATCCAACCCCTGCAAAAGCCCCACTTGGACTGATAATTTGGGTGTTAATGCCAATGAGCCGACCGGAACTATCAAGTAATGGTCCACCCGAATTTCCAGGATTAATAGCGGCATCGGTTTGAATCACGCCCTCAATGGTTCGATTGTTGATGGATTTGATGGTTCTTCCGAGTGCACTGACTACGCCTGTGGTCAGTGTGTGATCCAACCCAAAGGGATTGCCAATGGCTAACACCCTTTGTCCGACTTGTAAGTTATGGGCTTGTCCAAGGGGCAAGGGAACCAAGGTGCTTTTGGGTGCATTTATTTGGAGCACGGCCAAATCGTGATCAGGGTCCACCCCTACCACTCTGGCGGGAAAGGTGGCTTGATTATCTAATGTGACTTGGATGGAATCCGCACCATAAATCACATGATAGTTGGTGACGATATGTCCTGAGTCGTTCCAGATAAAGCCTGAGCCTGACCCCTGGGGGACTTCAAAGGTGTTCAATGACCAAAAATCCCTTCTCAGGGCCGTGTTGGTAATAAAGACGACGGATTGGGTCGCTTGTTCAAAGACTTTAATCGTCGCGCGTTCTTGGGGGCTGAGCGCCTTTTTGTTGGGAGGGGAGATTGGTCGTGGTTTGCCTTCTGGCCCGTTATAGTGACGACCCAGTGGGTCTCCCCATTCTGCTTGGCTTGTTGATCCTCCAAAAATAAGGAAGATGGTGACAACTATCCCTATCCATTGGAGAGAGGGGAAAAAAATTCCAAGGAATTTTATGGTATGTCGTGATTGATAACCATCACTGGTCAATTTCTTTACATCTTTCGCAATGACCACGTTGTTCGTTCCTCTTATTCTCCCATAAATTGTGCAATGAGATTCCGGGTTCTCGCCCGAGTGTCGAAGTCGATGACAATGATCTGCTGCCAGGTTCCCAATGCCAGTTTGGCTTGCGTGAAAGGGACGGTCACCGTCGATCCTTGCAATTGCCCCCGGAGATGACTGTGACCATTATCTTCCCCAGGATTACAGGTGTTGTGATTCCAGTGTGGGTCGGCAGGAATCATTCGATCCCATAGGGTTTTGGTGTCTGTTCGTAAACCGGGTTCATCTTCAATAATGAGTACCGATGCGGTGGTGTGTTGGATGAAAATGGTCACGATGCCATTTTGCTGTTGGGAAGCCGTCAGCCCGTTTTGCACTTCTTCGGTGATATTTTCAATATGTTCTTGCCCTTGCATGTGACGTGAAAACTTATGGGTGTGTACCGGCATGAGTTAAAGCCCTATCATCGTGTGATGGTTTCGTCAATGGACAGCAGTGAGTGACTGCAGAAACCGTTGCTCTTTGATTGATATCGGTCTTCCGCATGCTGCCTGTAAAATACGGTCAAAACATCCTTCTGCTGTAAGTTGACGGATGGTGTTTCTTACGAGAAGGCTCACCACGTTCTTTCGATACAACTGATCGAGATACTGAAAGGCTTCTGTAAAATTTTCTTTGGACCTGGTGTAGTAATCTTGTCCTCTTTGACGATTGCTGTAGGCTTCTAATTGTTCACACGCCACTAATATTTCCGCAAATTGCTGTATCCAATGTGCGGAGGTTTTTAATTTTTCAGGATAATAGTAGTACAGCATAATTTTTTCCATCCATGGCGCCCATTTCACTCCAAGTTTGTGAATCTCTGATTGACGGGAACGACATTGACGCCTCAGTCGTCTAGCATACCCCAACCGCATTTCCACTTGCTCCCCAGCCCAGGAATTCATCCGAATTCCCTCGTTTTCCAGTTGAAGGGTATATTTCGTCAGAAAAGCCTCGGTTTCTCTTCCGTAGGGAGTTGATGGATATTTTCTTCGCCATTCTTTTGGCCGTGTTGGAATATTGTTTGACCGCGCCCACGACCAAATTTTCCCAAACAACCGTTGCTCTAAACCGGCACGACCCAGATCATGGAGGAGACAGGCCACCTCATATTGAGGAATTTTTTTAAGTGGTGCCTGTAAGGCAAGAGCCACGGCTGAACACATATGGGCTGTTCGTAATGCATGGGCTTTGTCGTATCCTTTTATGATACGACCAGGTTGAAGCGGGTGAGGAACATCATACAATTGCAGCAAGGGCTTGACTTGCCGTTGAGGAAGACTGATTTTGGCATATGTGGCCTTCTTGAGCATGAAGGATTTTTAACTGAAGGAAATAATGAGAAATTACCGTATGATAATGGTGATGATTGCAATTTAGGGGAAAGTATCTATTCTTATTCTTGAGTGTCAAGCGTATATCAGTGATAATACTCTATCGAGGTGAATCAGGGAACCATTAACATTTTCGTGGTTGAGTCTACCAACATCAAAAATCTAGTGAGGTTCTGCCCCCCTCCCTTAAGAGAATTCCTCATTTTCGGTAGGTGAAATTTCCTATATTCTTTGGATTCCTTTATTTCCACATTGAGAGCTTTACGTTAATTTTCACGACTGTGCAGAACACAATTCCACAGGCTTCTTCCATACATTCACACATCTCAATCCGTATGGGAGGCAAATTTATCATACATTTTTGTTTTCCAAGAGATAGGAACTCCTCTTCTTTTCTGGGAGAGGGTCAGTGAGTTCACGAAAAAAAGCTTTTCTTCTCGGAATCATCTTTTTTCTTTCCTCCCTCGTTTTGGCTTCCTACTTTATTCTTTCTAATCCGGACATGCTTCGTCAGTTAGTTCTTCAACAAATTGACGAAGTCTTTGGACAGAAAATTCGGATTGAAGCGGTGGACGTGTCCATGTTTCCTCATCCGCAAATCGAATTGCGGAATGTGGTCTTGGGGGAGCAAAACGGAACCACCCCATTTTTTCGTGCGTCTCGAGTGACTCTTGATATCCGAATTTTTCCACTTCTCAAAGACCAGATCGTCCCTAAACATCTTCTCATTGTCAAACCAGAACTCATCGTTCGACGTGATGTGTTACGAAAATGGGTTCTCGCTAACGGGGACGGAGGGCCGTTAGGAATTTCTACTCTGGCGAAGGGTTTCCTGGTACCCGCTATTACCCTTACTCAGGGTCGTGTCACGTTTGTTGATGAATTTCATCCACAAGGCCATCAAACATTGGTGATGGAAGATATCTCCCTCGGTATTAAAAAGGGGAGTGATCCCGTGAACATGGACTTGACCTTGACGGGGACTATTCCGCAATCCGCCGAGTTGGGTGTCATGTCTCTGTATAGTTCTATAGAGGTGTTGCCGGTCGTGGCTTCGTTCAATCAAGCACCCTCTCTTCACCAATTTAACAATATCAAAGTTTCAGGTCGTTTCAATTTACAAAATATTCAAGTCGATGAGGTAGAAGAGTTTTTTCAGCTTACCTCCATTCCCGTTTCACGTTATGGCGTTTCCAACTTCCAGGGAGATTTTACTCTCACCCCAGGTCTTGCTGGGTTTGATTTGGCCTTTCTCAATTATCAGTTTGATAGCCAGACGGTGGATTTCACTGGAAATGCTAATATTTCTGGTCTGTTTTCAGAGGACCTCCCAACTTTTTTCTTTGGGCTCAGTGCGCATCCCATTGCGTTAAAAGAGATTCCTCAACTTTTTCCTCCTGAGGCTTTACCAACTTCTTTGATTCAGGCTCTTGAAGCGGGTCAATTGGGAGGCATGCTTCAAGTGGTGAAAGCCAATATTGCAGGGTCCCCTCGTCCCGATGTTGGGGTTTCCTTTGGTGGAGAATTCCTACTTACCAAAGGAAATGTAGATTTAGGAGAAACCTGGGGAAGAGCCGAAGAAATTCAGGCTCGGATCGTTCTTCATCCCGATGAAGTGCATATTGATCAAGTCACTGGGGTATATGATTCTATTCCAGTGACCTTTGGAAAAGCGAAGATCAATCTCGCCAGTCCTGGCCTATGGTTTGAATCGTCACTACAGGGAGAGATGCCAGGTCCCAAATTAATATCCATTCTTCAACGCATTTTCTCCGATGACGATATGCCAGAGTTTTTTACTTCAACGCAAGGCACTTCGGGATCGGGACAGTTAGCCATTCGTTTCGCAGGCCCTTTGAGTCAACCCGAGGAGGTCCAATTTCAAGATGCATCCTATCAGGTCACCGATGGGACCTTAGATGTGGAAAGTCTAGGCTTTCAATTATCTGATATTGAGGGAACGATTGATTTTTCACAACGACATGTGGGTTTCACGGACGTTCATGGGCAATTTGGGCAAAGTCCTTTTATCCTCCAAGGTGCGATACGGTTAGAAGAAACCAACTCCTTTGATGCCTTTCACATCCATGGACAGTTGCATGAGGATGATGTTGAGCATTGGATTATACGTGATCCCTCATTACATACCTATATTCAGGGTTCGGCCGAAATGGACATGGTGTTGTCTGGCCCCATGGAATCCCCTAATTTTCAATCGGGCTTCGAATTGAATCCCGTCACCCTCAATTTTCCAAACATATTTCACAAGCCGGAAGGGGTGCCAGGTTCTCTGGCTTTGGAAGGACGTGTCTACTCCACGGGTGAAATTCTTTTCAAACGTATTGATTTTTCCGTTTTGCCTTTTCATCTATCCGGCCGTGCGACTATTCAAACCAAGCCTACCATGGTGTTTGATACTTCCTTTACAACAGATCCCATCGATCTCAAGGCTTTACCCAAGGGAGTGGTCCTGGGAGATCCCATGGTCACTGATGGAACACTTGAAATGACCCTCAATCTGACGGGGCGTGGGTTCGAGTGGAAAAATTGGAAAAAGAATGGGTGGTTTGCGCTGAGTGATGGAGTGGTTGATAACCCCAAATTAGATGACAAGGTAGAGCAGGTATTTCTTCGGGTGAAATTTTCAGAGGATATTGCTGAGGTGAAACGTTTTGATTTTTCAATCAATGATAGTCTCGCCCGAGCTACAGGCACCATTCGGCATTGGGATAGTCAACCGCAGGTGACCTTTGATATTTCGTCTCCTCAATTTGACTTAGACCTACTGATTCCCAAAGGGGAACGATCTCCCATTCGAGACTTTTTAGAATTGGTAGCGGATAGTTGTGAGGTCAAGGGTGTGATGCGATTTGAAAAGGCTTGGTACAAGGACCTGCTATTTATTCCGTTACAAGGAAACGTGCAAATCCATAACAAAATTGTGGGTGTCGATCAGATTCACGGTACGATTGAAACTGGGGAAGTGAAGGGACGACTGTTAGTCTACCTGCCTAAAAATAAACCAGCGACGGTCAAAACTTGGGTGGATTTAACCAATGTGCCACTTGAACCGGCGTTTTCATCTTTTATTCCTGATAAATATCAACACGAGCGGCTCATGACAGGCCATGTGAATGTGAAGGGGGCCATTCAGGGGGACGGTCGAGATACGCGTGGAACTTTTCCCACTCTTCAGGGAAATTTTGATGTGGAAATTCTTGACGGACGCATAGAAAGGGGAACGGTGGTTCCCAAAATTCTTACCATTCTCAATTTACCAGTTATTCTTCAGGGAAAGGTCGATTTAACAAAAAAAGGGTACCCGTTTGATAAACAATCGGCCACGATTCTTGTTCATGATGGGGTGTTCTCTTCGGAAAATATCGTGATTGAGAGCCCTGTTGCACCAATGACGGCTGCTGGTGCCTATGATCTTCACAACGATCAATTAGATCTTATCATGGCCGTGAGTCCATTTGGATCCTATTCTGATCTGTTGAAAAAAATCCCCGTATTCGGATTGTTGTTTGAGGGAGAACGTGAAGCGATTGATACGGCTTTGTTTGAAGTCAAAGGATCGATTCATCAACCAGAGGTTACCTACCGTCCATTACAATCCTTCCAGGCCGGATTGACTGGATTGGCCAAGTTTGCGATCAATGTTCTAAAAAATACGGTAACTCTGCCCCTGAAACTCCTGACTCCATCGGAAACGCCTTCATCAAACGTGCCTGCTCCCCCCAGATCAGACCATCAGGAATTAGAGGAAGAGTCAGCTTTTGATAATCCTTGATGAGTGTTCTTCTCAATGCTAGGATCTGATACCTCTTGAATACCATACACTGCCGCAAACAGCGGAGTATTGTAGAAATATCGTGATTGAGAGCCCTGTTGCACCAATGACGGCTGCTGGTGCCTATGATCTTCACAACGATCAATTAGATCTTATCATGGCCGTGAGTCCATTTGGATCCTATTCTGATCTGTTGAAAAAAA
>CAZKRH010000098.1:0-2660 GCA_964555115.1 uncultured Nitrospiraceae bacterium
CGATTCCGTTTATTTTGGGTTTCACTCAAATTCAGGCAGCCCACCTGACACCCATATTTTTTCACAAGATACCGCGCGGAACCGCCGTACCCCGATCCAATATCTAACACGCGGGTTTTCGAATCAAGATTCTTAATAGAAGACGCCATCTTTTCCACCGTCCATCGGCTAGCATCGAAAATCGAATCGTTGTCAGATTGATAGAGTCCAATGTGGATATCTTCGCCACCCCAAATCATGGCATAAAACCGATCAGCATCCGTACTGTTGTAATATTCGCGTGCCGTATCCACCGTGGGTGAATAGACTTGATTCCCTAAATTGCCTAAGTTCGAAACTTGCCGTTCCTCACCTTTATAGAGTTTCTCCGCTACATGCACGTAAAAATCAGGATCCTCAACTTTATGCGTTTCTTGGAAATCGCCATAGGTTTTCACCTGTTGAAAGCCAACCTCATGCATAAGCCGACGTGTATATTCTTTCCGCAGCGGATACATATTTAAATGAAACGCTTCACCATCGGGAAAGGTATAGCGGAACCTGGCTAACCCTTCATCCACGTATTCTGGCTCCGCGCTGACGTTGCCCCCGCAATAGTAATACACATGCTTCGAGGTAAACCCATTATCTAAAATTCCGTCATAATTGCGTTGATCCAGAATCAGAACCCCGTCATGTCTCAAAGCTGTATAAAATTCAGCCAAGCTTTTTCGCCGATCTTGCTCGGAAAATAAGTGTGTTAAGGAATTGCCCAAACAGATCACAGCATCGTATTTGTCATGAATATCCCGGCTCAGCCAGCGCCAATCGGCATGAATGGTCCGCATAATAAAACCGGCCTGGCGACCATTTTTAAATGCTTGGGCTAACATTTCCGGACTGCCATCCGCACTGGTGACATCGAACCCAGCCCGCAAGAGCCGAATGGAATGAAACCCGGTTCCCGTCGCGACATCCAATATGCGTTTGACGCCCCGCTCCTTCAAAATCCGGATAAAAAAGTCACCTTCACTGGAGGCACGGGCCTCCCAATCAATGAGGTCGTCCCACTTTTGGACAAAACTCTGGACATACTCCCGTTTATATAAATCCGTTTTTCGTTGGGCAATGGGATTATCTCCATAGGCTTGTTTCTGAATCATGGGTGCACCTCCTGATGGGCCACAGCCCTTCTCTTCTTCTGGAAAATAAATATAAATGAAAAGGGCCCCCTGTACTCCTTGTGTGGATTAAAGGAAGCCCCCCTATGGCTTGAACGAGAGAAACAATCTAGCGTTTTAGGCCAGGTATCGCAACCCCTTCAAAAAGCTGAATGTCCAAATGAAAGGGCATTTAGAGCCTGAAATTAAGTATTATAACTTATTTAAATACACTAAAATACTTGCCCAAACAGGATTATGACATAGAATACATTGACCCTTTCAAAATGCACAAGCATTCAAAAACATTAAGGAATATTCTTTGTTCTCCCTGCTCAACTATGCTAAGTCCGATCACGCCTTCAAAGATTCTTGCCAACCATGAAATCGACAACCCTTGTCTTTAACATTTCCTGTGTTCTGGCTTTTGCCTTTCTCCTCTGGGGAGGTCTCGCGCCGGATCACCTTGCAGAAATCACCGGTTCGCTCCAAACATCCTTGCTAGACACCTTCGGGTGGTTGTACATGCTCACAGTCTCTGGGGTTTTACTGTGTGCCCTGTGTCTAATCTTTTCCCGTTACGGCGATATTCCACTCGGCCCTGATGGCGCAAAACCTGAATTTAATCTGCTCACCTGGTTTGCCATGCTCTTTTGCGCGGGCATGGAAATCGGGCTTGTATTTTGGGGCGTGGCCGAACCCACGTCCCATTTTCATACCCCACCCACGGGCGAAGGGGGAACCACGGAGGCTGCTCAACTCGCACTCCAATATTGATTTTTTCCATTGGGGACTGCATCCTTGGGGCATTTATACCATGGTGGCGTTAGCTCTGGCGTATTTTCAATTTCGGCGAGGGACACCAGGGCTATTTAGCCTCGCATGCCAACCCGTTTTGGGTTCTCATTCAACAGGGCCCCTAGGAACCGCCGTGGATGTGATCGCCGTGTTCGCCACCGTCTTTGGGGTGGCCACTTCGTTAGGATTTGGCGCGGTACAAATCAGCGGGGGGCTCTCCTACGTGTTTGGGATACCGAATACACTTGGGACCCAATTGACGCTCATTGCCATTGTGACCGTCCTCTTTATGCTCTCGGCCCAGACTGGCTTGCATCGCGGCATCAAATATCTGAGTCACCTCAATATGATTCTTGCCCTGTCGTTACTAGGATTTTTGCTATTCTTCGGGCCTACGCACTTCATTATGACCGCCCTTCCCTCCACTCTTGGCCGCTACCTTCACAACCTCCCCACGATGAGCCTGAACCTGGCTCCCTTTAGCGATTCCTCATGGATTCAGGATTGGACGCTCTTTTACTGGGCCTGGTGGATTGCCTGGGCGCCTTTTGTTGGCACCTTTATCGCCAGAATTTCAAAAGGTCGCACGGTCCGAGAATTCGTGCTTGGCGTACTGCTTGTCCCATCCCTCTTCTGTGCCTTTTGGTTTACCGTCTTCGGCGGAACAGGGATTTTCTTAGAATTATTTCAGGACGTACCATTGAAAGCCATCATGGAAAAGAA
>CAZKRH010000099.1:0-2993 GCA_964555115.1 uncultured Nitrospiraceae bacterium
ATTTCGAACTTCCCCGACCACCCATTCCTAAGCCAGGGTATTTAACCGAGAAACGGCAGTTGGGCGCAAAAAAGACGCGTAAGGTATTGGGGTGCATCGTGAAATCAAACAATTCGTGGTCACCTTATGGGTGATGAGACATTTTTTATTGTGCGAGGTGCGCCAAGAGTTTGCGCGGACTTTTGTGATCCAACTGCGGTTTCTCGGTTTAACCTAATCGGCCTGCTTTGAAACGTCCGCTCGATGCCGTATGATCAAACAACTCATCCAGTCTTGCGGTATCTAAAAAACTCACGTATTTCAATGTGGAGGAATGAATAGAAGGGACAGGAGAATGCGGTATCTCGGTTTTATAGAATTTCAACTTTCAACTAAGACAATCAGAGCTCCCTCGCCCTTGAGGGAGAGGGTTGGGGTGAGGGTGAAGGGCGTATTTGATAGTTAAAACACTATATGCATTGAAGGGTAGATCACGTGCATGGTTCTGAACCGAATGGTGAGGTGAGGTATGCCGGTGTCAGAGCGAATGTATGAAGCCGACGAACGAGCCCGCACAACCGGCTGCGTGGGTGAATGACGCCACAACGCCCCGCTCGGCCCAAAACAATCATGAGCTGGCAGGAACAGATCGAGCAGGAACTTGGCAAAGCCGTTTCTGGCCTACAAGAGAAGAATGATGGACTAGCCCGGGTCTGCGCACGTCGAGCAGTCGCGTTGGGAGTACAGGCCTGGATCGAACGGAGTGGCGTACGAACTTGGCCTGCTGACGCGATGAATCGACTTCGGAAAATCCAGCAAGAAGAGGCTTTTCCGCTGGTGATGAGGGAGGCCGCGCAACGGCTCCTGACCAAGGTCACCCAACGGGATCAGATGCCGATGTCCACGGACCCCATCGCCGACGCTCGGTTGATTCTGGCACACCTTGATCAACTCACCTGACCACATTTTAGCAAAGGGAAAAGCACGGGAATGTCAACGTAATGAACATTCCACCTTGAGCACACAATTCGCCTGGAGATGATTCATTGATGTATCAGGGATGACGCGGTACGCTCCATATGTCCAATCAGCCACATCTGGCTTACGTGGGCAATACCGGAGGGGCACATGTCTAGGACAAGACTGAGTTTGTTCTACCCAGCAGGCTACCTGAGCATCGGAGGAATCAGCTTTCTCTTCGCCCCCCAAACTACACTGTCCCTGTTGTTGTCGAATGGGGCTTACAGTGACCTCATGGTTCGAATCATGGGCACCTTTCTCTTGGCCCTGGCAATCGTGGTGGTGCAGATCATACGTTTAGAAGCGACCCAACTCTACTTTACGAGCGTACTCCTTCGAATCTGGGTATTGACTGCATTGACCTGTTTTTACGTGGTGTATCGCGATCCAATGCTCCTCATTCTCGTGGCCATCATCGGGCCTGGAATCGTGTTGACCGTGCTTGCGTGTGTAACGGAGAGGAAGTCAGCTTCTCATGGTGCCATTTCATAACTCATCAATGCGATCCTGCTATGATCACCTTTTGCCAATCCACCTTTGAGAGGCCGTAGAGCGCCTGACAAAGATGGGAGCTGGGAGTGAAACCTGTCCCTTCTATATATTCATCCTCACTGAAAAACTTGAGTTTTTTGATACCGCAACGCTGGATGAGTGTTTTGACCATACGGGCTTCTCTTACAATGAGGAGCTAGGAAGAAATAAACCGACCCTCCAAGTCTGGGACACCGCCTGTGAGAGGTGAGTGCTAAGGTGCCTAACGCCCTTATCCATTCTTTACGAACCTGTCCACGAAACTGGGGCAAGACCAAGTACCAAAAGAAAGAAGCCAAAAGGGCGGCATAATGAGGGGCAGAAATTTCACTTATCGAGCTGTCCAAAAATTGAGGGCCACTTCTCTGAAGCACCTTTTTACAACATCATAAAAGTTACCGAGTACCAGAAGGGAGAACCGTGATTGGACTTAAGAGGGTTCTAGTTAACTTTGGTGTGCTTCTTTTATCTCTTTTAGTCTTGATGGGAGCTTTGGAAATATTGCTGGTAGTTATGAAGATCAATCAAAAATCCGTCACCCGTCTTGTTCCGGGCAAAGGAAGCACGTATATCCCCGGTGCCTATTATCGGCACACCAAAGAAGGGTTTTCAGAAGGATATTTCAATTCTCATGGGTTTCGAGACTACGAACGCACTTACGAGAAGTTGGACGGCACGTTCCGAATTATGGTGCTTGGCGATTCTTATGTGGAAGCCCTCCAAGTCGCCCTCGAGAATAGCTTTCCGGCTCTTCTAGAAAAACAACTTAACAACGGTACAGCATCAGTTAGGTTTGAAGTTCTTTCTATGGGGCAATCGGGCTTTGGCACTGCCGACGCTTATATGAGGTATCTGAATTTTGGTAGAAAGTATTCTCCTGATTTGGTTATTCTCGCTTTCCTAACCGGGAATGATGTTCGGAATAATTCCAAGATTCTCAATCGGGAAGCTGTAGCGTTTTATTTTGTCTTTGACAATAACGGGAATCTTGTTTTGGACCGGTCCCTATGGGAAAAATATGAAAACAGTATGACATTCCCAAAGCAACTTTTCCAGAACATCAAACGAAACTCATATCTGGCCAGTTTTGTTTCAAAACGCCTTTTCCTGGTAAGACGGGAGATCTGGAACAGCTACTTTGAGGCTCAAATGTCTGGAGATATACAAGAGGAAGAGAAAAAACTAGACGAATTTTCGGATCTGAACATTTACCTCCCCGATCTGAGGGAGCGTTGGAGAGAAGCTTTTAATATTTCCAAAGGCATAATTCTGAAAATCAAGGAAAAAGTGGAAAAGAATGGCGCTAAATTCGTGTTTGTGACACTTTCGAATGGGGTACAAATTAATCCTGACAGACAGCAACAGCTGTATGAAACGTTTTCATTTCCCCTTGATTACGAGCAGCCTGATCGGATTCTTGAGGAATTTGCGAAGCAAAATGGAGTCAACGTGCTTCAGCTCAT
>CAZKRH010000100.1:0-23534 GCA_964555115.1 uncultured Nitrospiraceae bacterium
GCTGGTTTGAGTCAGATGTTTCGATCGTTTGAGGCGAATAGTGGGACTATTCAACGAAAAGGATCGGAAGATCTGGCCAAATCCAGCGCCTCCGCAGTAGATTCGTCTAATCTGGGACAGGCTCCTAAGCTCATTAAAATAAAAATAGATATAGGGCCTGGGAATAGAACCTACCCCACAAGGAGAGCTTCCTCCTCAAGGCAATGAATAGGAATAATACTGGGGATATTGGCCAAATTGAGCATATTTTGAGAATGAGGTTGGGGATTCACGATGCTGACTTTTCCACTGATGGACACGAGTTTTTTATGGGCATAGTGCAACATGGCCAAAGCCGTACTATCTAAAAAACTAATCTTTTCAAGATTCAAAATAAGGTGAGCACAGCCAGTCTCTTCGAGATCTTCCACGGCTTGCTTGAATGTCGCAGCCTCACTAAAAACGAACCGTCCACTCAGGTCAAAAATCACGGCATCGTCTAATTTCCGCACTAAAATGTCCATGGAATTTCCCCTCCTTACTCAGTGAATGGCTACGACCTAAAGATTGAATCGGTCTTGCCCTAGAGAATCTTGATAGTTAGACGAAAACCTTGAAGGTTTTATGAGATAAGAAGAGGAAATTTCTTTTCCGGAGCGCTAAATTTCAGGGGCAATTCGCCCGTGAAATTCCGAAATGACCCTATCCTTAACCCATTGGGGTCCTGGCTTTTCTCTCTTGACGACGGGTTTACATCGGGGCTACCGTCAGGAACAAATCCTGAAATCTACGTAGAATTTCCAATAAAAACTTGTATCGTGCCTATGTCCCATCTCACCTGGAAAGATCCTTTAGTCTTACCCTGGATTACCTTACTGCTGGAATGTTATCACTATTGGATGGGAAAACCCCTGGTACCCGTACCCGATGACTCACCTGATGCCCTTGCCACATACGTGTATGAAGCACCCTTTGTGATTGTCTCACACAATAATTTGCCAGATCCTCTTTTGAACTATGGGAATAAAATCGCTTTGCAATTATGGGAAATGAACTGGGATGAATTTATTGGTACCCCTTCTCGTTTGACAGCTGAACCCATGAATCGAGAGGAACGATCACACATGCTCCAACACGCAACGAATAAAGGCTATATTTGTGATTATCGTGGGATTCGTATCGCTAAATCTGGCCGCCGTTTTTTAGTTGAAAAGGCGGTCGTGTGGAATATTTTTGATACACAACAGCGTTTTCAAGGGCAAGCAGCCACTTTTTCTCAATGGACCTTTCTATAGGTATTTTTACCAATCTTCAGCGTTGAATATCCATCCATCATCCTTTATGGTTCGTTGGCCTACAGAGCATCCACATAGATTTGAGAAATTCTGATTCAATAGCACATTCGGGTATAACCATGATTTTGGCAGCGGATATTGGTGGGACGAAATCCTACATAGCCTTGTTTGACTGGGAAAACTCTATCACCATTCCCATTCATGAAGAAAAATATTTCAATGCCGATTTCGACTCCATCGAAGAAATCCTTACTGAATTTCTTGAGGATGCGAATAAACCAAAACCGGATCCGGACCTAGATCCGGACCTAGACGAAGAGGAAGATGACGAAGAAGTTCCTGAACCAACACCTTTGGTTATTGAAGCTGCCTGTTTAGGTGTGGCTGGTCCTGTTTTGGACAATCGATGCGAGGCCACCAATCTTCCTTGGGTTATTGATGGTCCTGCGCTTCAAACCAGGTTCGACATCCCTCATGTGGTTCTCAGGAACGACCTAGAGGCTATGGCCCATGGCGTCCTCATACTTCCTCCAGAGCAAACCGAATATCTTAATCGCCCTTCCCGCAAACCATCGCCGGGCACAAAAGCGCTTCTTGCCCCAGGGACAGGACTGGGGGAAGCTATTCTATTTTGGGATGGAGAAACGTATCACCCTTACCCCTCCGAAGGAGGCCATGCAAGTTTTGCCCCTACCAGTGATATGGAAATTGAATTATTGCGCTATCTTCGATCAAGTTATTTACACGTCAGTTTTGAAAGAATTCTATCGGGGGAAGGACTGCATCTTATTTACCAGTTCTTCCGAGATACACAAAAAAATGAACCCACCTGGTTTGCCGAGCAAATACCTACAGGAGATCCTGCGGCATTAATTGCAGAAGCAGCCTTGAAGGGCAAACCCGATATTTGTGTGCAGGCCTTGGATCTCTTTATATCCATTTTGGGGGGAGAGGCTGGAAATTTAGCGTTAAAGACTTTATCGTTGGGTGGACTCTTCCTGGCCGGAGGAATTCCTCCTAAAATTCTCCCCAAACTTCGAGGTGAAGCCTTTAAACGAGCTTTCGTCTCTAAAGGACGATATAAACGTCTCCTGAGTCAAATTCCCGTTTCGGTTATTCTCAATGATAAAGTCGGCCTATTGGGTGCAGCGTCCGTTGCCGCCACGTTGGTGAAATCCTCTGAGCCTTAACAGCCTTTCCTCCCCTCATGACTGAGAATCCAGACATTGGCAAGCGTGCAGCAGCATTAGCGGCCTTAGACTTTATCAAGGATGGAGATCTGGTTGGACTCGGCACAGGATCAACCATCAAATACCTGCTCGAAGCTCTCAATGATCGGATCAAAGGAGGCCTTCAGATCAAGGGAATCCCCACATCGGAAGCGACGGCGAAGCTAGCCACACAATTCAATATACCCCTTTTACTTCCCGAGCAATCGTGGAATTTACATGTAGCCATTGATGGAGCCGACCAGGTTGATCCGCAATATAACCTCATCAAGGGTGGAGGTGGGGCCCTATTGCGAGAAAAAATCGTGGCCTATGCCGCTGAAAAATTTATCGTCCTGGTGGACGAAAGCAAACATGTGGCAGCCCTTGGTGAACCTTGGGCTATTCCAGTAGAAGTCACTCCCTTTGGATGGATGAACACAGCTCGTTTAATGGAAACCCTTGGAGGCATTCCAAAACTACGGGAAAGAGGCGGGAACATTTTTGTTTCGGATAATGGAAATTATATAATAGATTTCCAAATGGGTCGTATTGAGAATCCGGCAATTCTAGAATCTCAGCTCAATAATATCCCTGGAGTGGTTGAAAATGGTCTTTTTGTAGATCGGGCTTCCATTGTGATAACCGGGTCTTCCAGCGGAGTAAAGATTGAACATCAATCCCCATCCTTTCCCTCCCCATCTTCTCCCAATTAACAGGAATCGACATCCACGGTCTTATAGAAATTAAAAGATTATCACTTCCTCATGTTGAACCTAGAAACAGCAGTTGGGCGCAAAACAGCCGTTTCTAGGTTGAACATAGGGGACCAGGATGTTCTCTGATAGTCGCAACGGTCAGGAGCATTGACAATACTCACATAAGATATTCCCGTAAGAGTTTGGGGATGTTACAATCCAGATGACACCTATCGTGGTTTCAAAACCCCAGGATTACGATGAAAACCCTAATGACCTGCAAATCCCAGAAGGTATTTGATCCAACATTAACAATATAAGGCTTCCCCACCGTGGACCATCCTCACTCAACCACTGTTTCTCAACAACAATATCTTGCCAGAATTCTCTTGGGTGTTTTGGTGGTTTTCCTGGGATTGATGACCGTTCAATGTTCTCAGGGGCAGGGAGATTCCTCCAATATAGCCTCGGCCCGCCCCCCAACAGAACCTGACTCCACCAACCCTGTCCAACCCGTTTCCATGGCCTTTCCTGGGAATGAGACCTTTATTCGCGTCGCCAAAGATGCGATGGCTTCCGTCGTGAATATTTCCTCCACCCGAAAGCCAGACAAATCCAACAACAAAAATCCCTTTCCCTTTTTTGATGATCCGTTTTTTAGAAAATTCTTCGGAGAAGAATTTGAACACCGATTTCGTCCCCCGCAGAATCGTCGAGACCAAGGATTAGGCTCAGGGGTTATCGTTCAATCTGATGGGTATATTGTGACGAACAACCACGTTGTTGAACAGGCGGATCAACTCATGGTGTTGTTGGGAGACAACAGAAAAATGAAAGCGACCCTTGTTGGCACTGATCCCAAAACCGATTTAGCCGTCATTAAAATCGACGCCAGTGGGCTTCCCACATTACCCTGGGGCAATTCTTCGGAACTTCAGGTCGGTGAAATGGTACTCGCCGTCGGTAACCCCTTTGGACTCAATCAAACCGTAACCATGGGAATTATTAGTGCCGTTGGGCGAGCCAACATGGGAATTGTGGACTATGAAGATTTCATCCAAACCGATGCAGCCATTAACCCGGGGAATTCGGGGGGGGCGCTCGTCAATCTTCATGGGCAACTCATCGGGATCAATACGGCGATATTTTCAAGAACCGGTGGGTATATGGGCATTGGCTTTTCCATTCCAAGTAATATGGTCAAAGGCGTGATGAATAGCCTTATTCGTCAAGGAAAAGTGACCCGAGGATGGTTGGGGGTATCCATTCAAGAACTCAACACCGAATTAGCGCAACAATTCAGCATTCCGGATACCGCAGGCGCCTTGATTGGCGACGTGGTGGCCAATAGCCCTGCTGAAGCCGCAAGGCTTCAACGTGGTGACGTCATTCGAACCTATGATGGTAAAGCGGTAAAAGACCCGAATCATCTGCGCTCCTTGGTTGCCGAAACCTTCCCACAAGCCAATGTTTCACTGGAAATCATTCGAGATGGGTCCGTCAAACAGCTCAACCTGACCATTGGGGAAATGCCGCAGGACCTTGAGGCATTCAATGCCCGCCCAACAAATGGAGAAACCGAACACCATGCACTGACAGGTATTCGGGTCGAACCAGCAGGGTCCACACAAGAACCTGGATTGGAAGGTGCCAAAATCTCGAGTGTGGCTTCGGGTAGCCCGGGAGAGAAAGCGGGTCTTCGTCCCGGGGATATTATCCTGGAACTGAACCGAACCTCCGTAAAATCTGTCGACGATTACCGACAACTTATTAGAAACTTAGACCCAGAGACTCCTGTCCTGATTTTACTCAAACGAGGGTCTGGGACCATTTATGTCTCGATTAAGCCTTAATCCTAGAAACAGCAGTTGGATCACGAAAGTCTGCACACGTTCTTCATGCACCTAGAGAATTGTAAAAAGCTCTCTTCACCCAGAAGATGACCCCAAGTTTGTAAAATTCCCTATGCACATAAATCCCTTGCACAGCTTTTTCGCGCCCAACTGCCGTTTCTAGGTTAACTCATTCTTCACGTCCATCCCCTTCCCGCACCCGTTTCCCTAGGAGCCTTACATTCATTCCTTGAACATGGGCTCAACTCAATCCTTTTGATTGCACTCAACCAGGAAGTAGTGGTAGAGTTTTTTTCTTAACCACAATGGTAAAGGAGACAGAATTCAGGTTTCCCCTGTCACGACCACATTTTAGGGATTAGAAATACATTCATTGGCCGGTCCCATCGTCTAGCTTGGCCTAGGACGGCACCCTCTCAAGGTGCAGACACGGGTTCAAATCCCGTTGGGACCACCACCTTCTGAATATCTCATTCATCTTGACTGAGAGAATAGTTGGAAGCATGGAAATCGTTCCCTCCTCCCTCCTCAACTAATCCCCCTACAGGGGTACCCTCAAGGCTGAAACACTTTGTCCTTTGTCGCGTCCCAGTCCAATTCTCCCTGGAGGAGTTATGCAACCTAGATCATTTCATGATGGCGCCGAAGATGGGCTTGAAGCCCTTGAATCGCTCGACCCGGACCACGTTCATTCATTCACCGACCTGTTACGCGCCATGAAGAAAACGGCGTTTGGGGGGCGACGTCTAGGAGAAGCGTTTGAGGTCCTCCAAACCATGGTGAATGATCCTGAATGCTTTGTCGTGCTTTCCCTGTCCGGGGCGATGACGATTGCGAAAATGGGGAAAATTATTTGTACCATGATCGACCGGGACATGGTTCAAGCTGTGGTCTCTACTGGTGCACTCGTAGCACATGGTATGAGTGAGGCGGTTGGACAAACCCACTACAAATATCACCCCTCCATGAGTGACGTCGAATTATATGAAAAGGGATATAACCGCGTGTATGACACGTTAGAAATGGAACTCAATCTTAATCATGTCGAACATGTGGTCAAAGACACCCTGAGCCGATTGCCCACCACACAACCTCTCTCATCGGAAATGTTAACGAAAGAACTTGGAAAAACCTTGGTTGATAAATATGAGGGACCGGGCATTCTGAAGAGCGCCTTTCTTAAAAATATTCCGGTGTATATTCCGGCATTTACCGATTCTGAATTGGGATTAGATGTCAGTATCTGGGGCATGCAAACTGGGCCATCTTTCGATTTTCAAAAATCCACCAACCAAGAAATTTGGAACCATCTGCAACAAGCCTTACCCTCGTTTAACCCTTTTCTCGACCTGAATAGCTATACCTCACATTTGCTTTCCGCGAAACGATTGGGGATATTAACCATAGGAGGAGGGGTTCCGAGAAATTGGTCGCAGCAAACACCCCCATACATTGAAATCCTCAACTTACGCTTAGGACTCGACCTCAAGCCTCCACGATTTCAATATGGTGTGAGAATTTGTCCAGAGCCAGATTATTGGGGAGGATTGAGCGGTTGTACCTATCAAGAAGGCATGTCTTGGGGAAAATTTGTACCTCCTCAAGAGGGAGGACAGTTTGCGGAAGTCTTAAGCGATGCGACCGTGGTGTGGCCACTGTTGATCATGGCCTTATTGGAATCTAAACAGCAAAAAACATAAAGTGCGGAAAGAAAAAGGGAGTGGGCTAAAGTTCCTTTTTCCCATCATTCACCCAGTATTAATGGGTAAGGACAGACCCCATCGATTACTGTGGCTTCCCTCAACCCCAACTTGATTGTCAATAGAAAAGACCATCCTATGCGCCACCTGAAAATGTCTATTTTTCTTGGATTCATTCTTGCCACCACCTCAGTATGGGGACAAACCGACCCATTGCAAATTCGCGAGAGCGATTGGGTGAGGGGGGACAAGGATGCTCCCGTCACCCTCTTGGAATATTCAGACTTTACCTGCGGATTTTGTGAAAAATTTTTCCGGGACACTTGGCCCCACCTCTTATCTAACTATATCAACACAGGAAAAGTTCGTTTTGTGTATAGAGACTTTCCCCGTAACGTAAGAGGCCCTGGTGTTGATACTGCCTTAGCCGCTCATTGTGCTGGCGAACAAGGTCGATACTGGGACATGCATGACCTCCTCTTTTCGAGTAAAAATAAATATGGCGCAGGCCCCCTCGAACAACAAGCTGAGCAGTTGGGATTGGACAAAGATACCTTTTCTCAATGTTTTCAGAGTGGTCGATATCTCGATGTCATTTTTCAAGGACTCCAAGAAGGGGGGAGCTTGGGTATTCGAGGCACTCCAGGTTTTGTGCTCTACCTTTCGGACAATCGTGATGGGAGTTCGCGCCTTCTCATTCCAGGCGCCTTTCCCTATGAAATTTTCAAGGAACAAATTGACCGATTACTAGAACAATCCTGACCAAAATTCCCATCCCGTACCATGGATTCCTTCTAGCCAAAACGGATAAAGCCACAAATTACACTTATTTTAAAAAATCCTAAAAAAAAGCTTGTTCTTGTTGAACAGTCTTGATAGCTTTCCTATTCATTCCGTAAAAATGAAGGTGAAAAGGTATGGGGAGTGGTACACACTCACTCTTATCCTAGAAAGGATGGATGAACTGTGGAAGAAGTCCAAGAATTTTGGCCGGTTGAATGTCCCGAAGGTGAACCCAATCTCCTCGTGTGTATGGGATGTTTGAACGAGGTCTATTGTCAAAAATTTCCTAAACCCTCCTGCCCCTCATGTGAAGCCGTGTCTGCCTTTGAAGCCTTTACCTTAGAATCTATCCAAGATTGGGGAACGGAAGAACTCATTCACAAGGCTCAACTCGCGCAAAAAGACTCCCCACCTACTACCATTCCATCTACGGATTCGGAAGTGCCAACTACGGATACGCCATCCAGTCAACCTACTCTGTAAATTTTAGTGAATCTTTCCCTTCCATCTGTTCGCCCGTTTTTGATTGCCGGGACATGGCAGGAATCTGAGCCACGAGTGCCTGTTATTAATCCTTACTCTGGGGAACACATTACCGAAGTCTGCCAAGCCCAACCACATCATGTTGAACAAGCGATTCAGGCTGCTGTCAACGCATCAATCCCATTTAAAAAACTCTCATCCTATGCACGAGCCCAGGCTCTTTCTCAGCTTACCACCCTCCTCACAAACCGTCAGGAAGAATTTGCTCAAACTATTTGCCTAGAGGCGGGCAAACCGATATCTGAGGCCCGTCGAGAAGTTGGACGTGCCATCAATACTTTTGATCTTGCCAGCGAGGAAGCCAAACGCATTCCAGGGAATGTGATCCCCTTAGATCTTAGTCCTGGGACAGAACAACATCTGGGTATGATTCGCCGATTCCCTATTGGACCGGTCTTGGGTATTACCCCATTTAACTTCCCTTTGAATTTAGTCGTCCATAAGGTTGCTCCCTGTTTAGCAGCAGGAAACCCCATTGTGATCAAACCCGCCCCCCAGACTCCGCTGACCGCCTTACTCTTGGGGGAAATCATGTTAGAACTCGACCTGCCTCCAGGAACCATCAGCATTGTCCCTTGTGATAACCATCTCGCGGAACAGATGGTCACGGATGATCGATTTCGGGCGTTGAGTTTTACTGGAAGTGCCTCTGTTGGATGGGCTCTCAAGGCCAAGGCTGGGAAAAAGAGGGTGATTTTGGAATTGGGAGGCAATGCGGGCGTGATCATCGAACCAGATGCCAATCTTAAACATGTGGCCCAACGTTGTGTGGCAGGGGGATATGCGTATTCCGGACAAACTTGCATCTCGGTTCAACGAATCTTTGTCCATGATCACATTTATGATGAGTTTTCCGCATTGTTGGTCGATCACGTTCAAGCCCTTACTACGGGCGATCCTCAAGAAGACCCTACCTTCGTCGGCCCCTTAATTAATGATCCGGCACTGAACCGGGTGGAAGAATGGATAAGCGAAGCTACCTTAAACGGAGCGCACAAACTGACAGGAGGCTCAAGACAAGGGAACATTATCGAACCAACAATTCTGGACAACGTACAATCCAATATGAAAGTATTTTGCCAAGAAGTGTTTGGCCCCATCGTAACACTCACTAGGTATCAAGATTATCCAGAAGCCTTGGCTTTATTGAATAACTCTCCATTCGGGTTGCAGGCCGGTGTCTTTACCAATGACATTCAAAAAATCTTTCACGCCTATCAGGACCTTGAGGTTGGAACTGTATTAGCCAATGAAATTCCCACCTTTCGCGCAGACCACATGCCTTATGGAGGTATCAAGGATTCGGGAATAGGTCGGGAGGGAGTTTCATACGCTATTGAAGAACTCACCGATTTAAAACTTTTGGTCCTGAATTTATCATCTTGATCTCCCAACTCATGCAAGTTTTTGTGAATTTCACGGAATTATCACATGAGACTCAGGGACTTTCCTGTATTTTCCCTTGAAGAATTGAGGGAAAATCTGTAATCATACAACCCGTTTTTTGCATACATACCCTAGCCTGAATTTTCCCTCAAATTTTGAGACTTTGGAGTGTAGCGGAAAGCTCGTTCCGTATAGCTAGAGGATAAGCTAGGGTAAACAAGAGAAAAGCTTTTAGACTGTGTGCCAATGCACACGGGGAAAATGGAGTGGACATGGTCCCTACCCACATGTTTCTAACTCGAGGCGTTGGTGTCCACCGAGAAAAATTGGCCTCTTTTGAAGAGGCTCTCAGAAGTGCTGGAGTGGCCTTTTGTAATCTCGTGACTGTGTCCTCAATTCTTCCTCCCAATTGCAAAATTATTCCACGAAAACGTGGGGAAGATTTGTTAAATCCAGGAGAAATCACCTATTGTGTGATGGCACGAACAGAAACCAACGAACGAAATCGTTTAATTTCGGCTTCCATTGGAGTGGCCATCCCTGAGGGACGTCACCGAACCTATGGATACCTCTCCGAACATCACGCCTATGGCGAGACTGACGAAGAAGCAGGAGAGTATACAGAAGATCTTGCAGCTCAAATGTTAGCCACCACCTTAGGCATCGAATTTGATCCGGATATTGCATGGAAAGAACGAGAGCAGGTCTTTAAAATGGGTGGGAAAATCGTCCGCACTCAAAATATTACGCAATCTGCCATTGGTAAAGGCAACCTTTGGACGACGGTAGTTGCATTAGCGGTGTTTATCCCCTTAGAAAATGTTCCCCCGCTTCCACGAACTCGCCGTGCGAAGAAAAAATAAGGACATCCGACGACAAGAACAACTCATTTTATTGACGTACATCACTTTGGTTACTCAATTTTCTTCAAAGGTTTAGGGAAAAATCGCAAGATTACCCTTTTCCCTACTTGAGATACTCCTCACAGTGAAAACTCTGCCCATAATACCGTATGGTCTGAAGGCGTGAGACTCTTTCTTGGCTTCATATCCACTTCCACTTTTATACATTTTTGAGCCAAGGGAGATGTGGCTAAAATGTGGTCAATTCTCCAGCCTCGATTGGCTTCAACGGCATCCGGACGACGGTAGTCCCAAAACGTATATTGTTGGCGAGTAGGATATAATCGCCGAAAGACATCTTCAAACCCCCACGAGAGGGTTTTTTGATAGGCCTGTTTTGCGTCAGCATGAAAACACACATGGTTCAGGTGTTTTTCGGGATGATGAACATCGATAGGCTCAGGAGCCACATTCATATCCCCACACCAAAGGATTGATTGCTGAGGAGAAAAATGCCGAGAAAAATATGCGCGTAACCGCCGGAACCATTTGAGTTTGTACTGATATTTGGGAGAATCAATTTGAAACCCCTGTGGAATATAGGTATTCACAATGGATATGCCATTGATGACAGCATGCATGAATCGAGGCTCATCCGCTTCTAGGCCCTTTCCCAAACCAAAAGACACATGTTCGGGACAGGTTCGGCTCAATATCGCCACGCCATTATAAGCTTTCATTCCTCGAAAATTAATATAGTAACCAGTCTGCTCAAGCACCTCCAAGGGAAATTCTTTATCTTGAACTTTGGTTTCTTGTAGGCACAGCACATCCGGTTGATGTCGTTTCAGCCAAGGAGCGAGGACCTCCAAACGACGTCGTATGGAATTCACATTATATGTTGCAACAATCATCCCCATTTCCCTTTACAACATCGCCTGTTCAAAAAAGACGAAGCCAAAATCTCTAAATTTGCTATCATGCTTTAGGAATTGTCTCGAATTTTTTAGTCACGATCACTCATTTTGACCATGACACCTATTGTCTTTACCCCTGCAGAACTCACACTTATTTCGGATGAGCATTTCTTTTCCCAAAAAGCCAAGGTGTCTATCAAGATACGAGAATTGTTAGAACAGTTACATGTCATATTCCAAGAAGAACTCCAGGAACACACGCTGTTAATTCCCAAAGGTTGTGACCTCACAATCCATCAGTTTGTGAAAGGAGAAAATTTGGAGCATTTTCCTTATCAATACTTGGACTTTCCAAAATTTTATACTCGAGAAAAAAAGTTTGCCTTCCGATCTCTTTTTTGGTGGGGACATCACATGGCATTTGCCTTAATTCTGCAAGGTGGAGAGTTACGTCGCTACAAAGAAAATCTCATTAATCGTTATTCTTCAGTTTCTGATCGCGGTCTGTGTTTGGGTTTGGATAGCAACCTGTGGGAATGGAAAAATGGTCCAGGCTATACGTTAGAACTCACCCATGATAGAAAACCAGAAATTGCTGCCGTGTTGGCACATCGCCCATTTTTTAAAGTGACCCGTTTTGTGCCGTTTCGCAATCTTCTCACGGCAGAAAGCAATCTCCTCAAAATGGGACAAGAAGCCCTTCGGGCGGTCTTACCTGTCATTACCCAGTAATGCCTCACGTCTCTTGCTCAAGAAGGGACGGTTCCCTCACATTCAAGCTTCCTCTTCCAATCCAAATAATTGAGTCAATTGGGGAACCGTATAGGAACGGTCCAGTTCCAAGCGAATAATCTCCACCTGAGCATGGTGAAAGAGAGACTCCAGGATCTTCTGTTGATCATCAGGTTGAACGGGATTCGTATTGTGGTCTTCTAAAAACACCACTTTCTCAGGGACCAAGGTTCCTGGATGGATCAACACAAAATCAGCTACCAACTTTTGGATCGATTTCACCATCCATCTCTCACTGATATCTTCTCCTGCTGTCATTTTTACTAAGGTCCTCACGGGAAGCTTCGCCAACACTAAATACGAATCTTGGACAGCGAGGGAAACCAAGTTCAATAAGCTCGCTTCACCTTTGGTCAACACACAACGAGGTTCGGCAGAGAGGTTTTCAGGAAGAGTAGAGGGCGCAACCCCAGAACTCCCTTTTTGGTAATGGATCCATAGCAACCCTAGTCGATAGAGAAGAACCAGGGATACAAAAACTAAAACAAGACCAAAGATCTGTGTCAGAGGGGGAAGTTCCACAGAAGCCTGGACAGGCAAGGTTAATTTCCTCACATCCCATCAAGTTGAACAAAAAAATCTAGGCCCAGGGTATACGGTGAAAAGATGGCTCACATGCCTTTTCGAAAATTCTCCCCGGGAGCAATGGTTCCAAGAACGACGGAACGTCTCGCACCGGTCACGCCAGGAACATTAGCACCAACTCCTTTCCAGGTCTGGTGCGCTAACACGGCAAAAGCAATGGCTTCATAGGAGTGACTGCCCCACCCCAATTCCTCCATTTTCTTTACCTTTTCTCTTCCGAAAAACGTTTGTAAATGGCTCATAAGAGCTACGTTTTCCACTCCCCCTCCCCCCACCACAACCTCGTCACACTCGCAGGGGAAGCGTTTGGCTCCTTTACTGATTGTAAGGGAAATCCCCCGACAACAGGTTGCCAACATATCTTCAAGCGGAACTTTCCATCTAAGCGCTGACTGTATCAAGTGAGAGACAAATTGCTCACCAAATTCCTCCCGGCCAGTTGTTTTTGGTGAAGCCTTCCGAAAATACGGATGCGCTAAAAACTTCCGAAGCAAAGAAGAATGGATTTTTCCTTTCAGGGCTAAATGCCCTCCTCGATCAAAGCTCTTCTTTCCTTTTGTCCCCCAGATCGTCAGGCCATCTAACACCATATTGCAAGGTCCCGTATCAAAAGCCTCAACCTGTTGAAGGGTCCCGTTGGCTGGCAAGTACGTAAGATTGGCAATCCCCCCCAAATTCAGGACCAAGCGAGTTCGCGTGCGAGATTGAAACGTGACAAAATGAAGGTATGGAGTAAGGGGGGCTCCTTGCCCGCCCTCGGCCATATCCCTCGCGCGAAAATTGGCAATGGTCGTAATTCCTGTCCGATCGGCAATGACTGAGGATTCTCCAATCTGCAAGGTTGATCGAATCCCCCCTATTCCTGGCTCCTGAACGGATTGGGGTTGATGATAAAGCGTCTGGCCATGAGAACCAATAAGCGCAATATCTTTGGGAGCAATGCCAAATTTTTTCATCACCTTTAATGCAGCCCGAGCAAAGACCTCACCAACCGCGGCATTTAAATGACAAATTTCTGAAACGGTCCCCTGTGACATAGCCTGAAGAATTTTTGACCGGAATTGGGGGCGAAAAGGAACGGTATCGGTTCCTAACACCCGAATGCGCAGTTGATGCCCCTTCCCTCGTATATCTACGATGGCACAATCCACACCATCCACGGAGGTCCCTGACATGAGGCCTAAACATTTCATAAAATTTACAAAAAACTAGGAGTTACAAGACGTGAATGTATGGGACAAATTGTCCGCAACCCCATCTGGAAATTGACCAAAGCAGTAAAAAACTTGGTGAGAATTGCTGGTATGCCAAAATCCTAGGATATCCTCAAAGGGGATTTTAAAAATTTGGCCTTGGAGCCTGTGTTCGACGATCCCACACCATACCCGTTTGCTCTTTGTCACTAAACCCTAAATTCCGATAAAAAGCTTGTTTATCCTGGGTGCAAAGCCAAAATAACTCAACAGATACTAATGTGGGATGGTTCAAAATCTTATGAACAATTCCTGATCCTAAATCTTGCCCTTGAAAATTTTTATCGATAATAATATCCCATATAGAAGCCCGATAAATATAATCCGTAATGACTCGACCACATCCGACAATTTTCTGATTATCCCAAGCTGAAATGACCAAGTTTGTTGAGCTCAGCATGGATTTGGTCCCCTCCAGGGTACGCCCTTGAGCCCACGGGGCCTGATCAAACAAGCTTAGGAGGAGTTGAGGGTCGATTTCTTTGGAATCTGAGTATGTAATCATGTCCTGGAGAATTGGAACCGTTTTGTATTACACTAATCTATTCACAAATACTAGATGAATGAGGAACCCCCTATGTCGATGCTGGTCAGAAAATGCCCCAAATGTGAAAAACTCTTTTGGATAAAAGAAGAACACATTGAACATCCAGATGAGAATACATGGCGGGTAAAATGCCATCACTGTCATCAAACACTTCGAATTCCTCTCATTACCCAGGGAGCTAATGCCGGTGCCCCAAAAATGGGGCATTAACTCCACCGGTTGCCGCTAAAAAATTTCCAATCGTGAAACACGTCAAATTCGGCACCCTAGATACCTATGTGACGGGTGGCACCAACGGGAATGGGAATGACCCCATCGTGGTTCTTCTTCATGGATTTGGGGCCCCTGGAGATGATCTCGTGGCTCTGGCGCGATTTCTTAACCTCCCCCCATCCGTGCGCTGTATTTTTCCCATTGCTCCATTAACACCTGCGCTTGGGATACCAGGCGCTCGAGCTTGGTGGCAACTCGATTTGGAACAAATTTCCCGCGATCAGACTAGAGGCAAAGGCCGAAATATTCATGAAGTCCCCAAGGGTCTTTCCGAAGCCCGCACAGCACTGCTCTCCTGTCTCACAGAAATTCATCAGAGGTGGGATGTCCCTTACGAGAAAATAATTTTAGGGGGCTTCTCCCAAGGAGCCATGTTAGCCTGTGACACAGTATTGCGATCTCTGGGACCCATTGCTGGATTAATCCTGATGTCCACCACCATTCTTGCCATAGAAGAATGGAAACCACTCATGGATACGCGAAAGGGTTTACCTATTTTTCAAAGCCATGGAACGGAGGACCCGATACTTCCGTTTCAGACGGCCTCCACTCTTCGTGGCCTCTTTTACTCGGCAGGTCTGGATATCACCTGGCAAGAATTTGTAGGGGGTCATGAGATTCCGCCCATGGTATTGAAGGAATTAAGGGGATTTATTCGAAAATGCTTGGGGGGCGACCTGGAATTCCCTGAATATTCATGAAACCCAACAGAACCATTTCCTATCTCATTCTATCCAAATTTGCACAGTAGGGTAGGGCTACAGTAACATAGTCTCACAGGTATTCAGGTCTTCCTACAGCAGAAAGTTCATCGATATGATTACTCCGGAAGTACTCACCTCTTTTATTCATCGCATGATGCCCGATGCTACTGTTTCCGTTTCCGACCGAACCGGCACCATGGACCACCTGAATGTCCAAGTCGTTTCGGATGCCTTTAAGGATAAAAACCTCTTAGACCGCCATCGAATGATTTACCAAGCCTTGGATGAACCCATGAAGGATGGGCGAATCCATGCCCTAGAACTTCAAGCCAAAACCACAGATGAAGCATAAAAGAAGGAGGGAACCATGACCGATTCTGATCCCATTCAGGAAGAGATTAACCAAGAAATACAACAACACAAAATCTGCATTTACGGAAAAGGAACCAAACAAGCTCCACAATGCGGATTTACCGTAGAAACCATGCAATTTTTTGATAAATATGGATACCCATATGAACTCATTAATGCATTAGAAAACCCAGCCAAACGTGAAAAACTCACGCAAATGACCAACTGGCCTACACTCCCCAAAGTATTCATCAATGGAAAATTTTATGGAGATACGGATGTACTCGGGCCCATGGAATCCAAAGGGGAACTGGAACCACTCTTAAAAGAAGCCTTCAAAACCGAATAACCTATTTCGTTCTTGATGCCATGAGCACTCTCCACTGAGTCTTCATGGCATCATAATTTATTGACCAAAACCTTCCTCGTTTTTTCCAATCCCTTTCACTCAACTATTGTCCTTATCCTCCAAACAATCTTTTTGCATCATCTGAGATGCCCTCCCTTTCTAATCTCTTGCATCCGAAGGATCTGTTGTCGCTGTGTGAAGAAATTCACGATTAAACCTGCCCCCTTCCCTTTTATCCAATTCTGGTAAATTTTCGGCTCAAGTCGGTTGGTTTTTCTAGATTTTATTCGTTACTCACAGTCTCTTCTTGTCTTGTTCCCCTTTCCGTTTTTGACTCAAGGTACCGCCCAGACACCCGATAACCGAAGACAGGACATACAAAAGTTCTCCTCTCTGTCCAGAAAGAGCCCAAGAAGGTCAAACATGAAGATTTGGATGAAAAAATCTTTACATTTCCAGGTGGGATGTTCTCTCATGCTCTGTTGTTTGAGTTTGTGGGGCTGCTCTCTTTCTACGAATCAAACAACTCCTGTCTCCCCGCTCCATAATTCTAATTTATCGACAAACAAAATTCATTCTGCAAAAGGTTCATCCAGTCATAATGGTCCCTCATTAACCCGAACATTTACGGATGAAGCCATCATGCATGGATTTTCCGATGCCTTACAGTCAACCGCTCTCCTTGCGTTGCAATTTGACACACGGGTGTCCACTCTTCCAGACCTTCCCGAAAAAACGTTCGCCTCCTCAATTTCTTTTTCTAGCGAACACACACATGTCGTGTCAGGGTTGGATGCGGATTGGCACACTCAGGTAGGATGGACCTTGGTCCTCGATGGGAATTATTCCGGAGCAGAAGCGGCCTACCGAGAGGCCCTTCGACAGAATCATTTATATGCCGGAGCTCATCTTGGGCTTGGCATTGCGTTAATTATGCAAGGGAATCGTAAAGAATCCATTTCTTCGTACGAAAAAGCTTTGGAAATTCGACCGAACTACCCTGCAGCACTCGTTCACCTCGGGTACGCCTATACCGACGGATTTGTGGGCACCCCAGATTTCATGAAAGCTAAAACCTTATTTCAACTGGCCTCCCAACAAGGAGATCCGTTTGCAATGTTGGCCTTAGTCGATCTCAAAACTCGTCAAGCTGAAAAAGGGTAGCTTTCCTAGAATCCTGTCATTCACAAGAATACCTGCAATAGGATAATGGCTGAATTACCGCAGCGATCCCAAGAAATATCAACCCTTCCTTCTTTCAATCTTTCCCGTCTCTCCCCATTCTTCCTCTGAAGGCTGACCCTAGGCCGAAAGGCGAGCAACCGGTGTCCGCGGGGCACGACGAATACGTTTTTTATCAACAGGGACTTCTTCGGGTGGCCCCACCGTTCGATGATAGGCAATCATGGGATCCAACAAATTCCCGCAAATCACACACCGAAAAGCTCTAATCCAATACCCCTGTTCGCTCCCTTTAAAATCTAAGCAATGTTCAACCACCATAAGACCATTACAACGATCACAATTCATGTTCCACCTCCCTGTGATACCAGTGCTGCCTTTCCTAAACAACACTTCAGGAATGTGCATCATGCGTGCCAAGGAATTTGAAATATTGGAATCTGCCATGTGAGAAGAAAATGGGAGCAAAAGAAAGGATGAATCAAAGGACCTTTTGATAAAAAGCCAATAATGAGGAAAAAAACGCTTGAGAGCCATAAGCACCAAGACGATTTATCTTCGCATCAATACATTTTCGATGACGTGAAACGTTGGAAATCAGACGGACTGTTGCAAGATTTGACGGATCGGGAGGTATGGTAGGAATTCACCTTTGGGTTCTTCCCCTAACCTGAACCTTCATCTCCTGAAAATCCTGGCGGATCTGGCAACCCGGGAGTTTTAAAGGCTAAGACATCAAAGGTTGATCCTAATTGAGCAAGATGGGTTAATTGCGTAATTTCGTGTTGAGCTTCTTCGGAATCCATCGCAACCGAAAGAAACTGGTCAATGCCAATTTCTTGCAACCATCTGGATTGAGATTGTAGACCGACAAAATCCCACCCATATTCCCTTCCATGGGCAATGACGGCAGTATAATCAACATCACAGGTCAGATCCTGACTCCCAATATGATCGTAGGGGTCATAGGTCTGTTGTTGGTTCATAAACATACGCAACGTCCCGTTTTTTTTGGAATAGTGATACAGGTTTTTGGCAACATCTCCATAATCGATAAAACACACGTAGCCAGTGGAAACTGTCTCCGCAAGTTGCGCCATGATTTCTTCATAGGCCAAACAAATTTCCGCAACCTGTCCTCTCCCCAATACCACCTGTTCTCCGGAAAGTCTTGTTAATAAGCCAGGAGAAGAAGGCTCAGAAAACCACTCGACAAAATCCCCTTGTTCATCCAGGGCAATATATTGCTCTAACAGCGTTCCCCCTGCCTCTCCCATGACACGATGAAAGGGGAGAGCATCTAATATCTCATTCCCAAAAACAAAGGATGGTTGGGGAGATAAATCTTTAATGTTCTGTACAGACAGTAGACCGCGAGCCCGTTGCTGTTGTTGGAGTCCCCCACTGTGATCCACAATACTATACTCATGAGGCTCCTTTAAAAATGATAGGATATTTGCTGCTAACTCACCCGTTCCACCCCCTAATTCTATAATTCGTAGGTGGTATCCTAGAACCTTTTCTGCCTGCTGAATCGCCTGTGCCCAAGCAAAAGCAAAAGCTGAATACCTGGCATTTGTATGAAAGGGCCCCTTCAAATCGCCGATTAAGGGTCCCGTAGCGTAAAACCCATATTGGGGGTCATATAATGCCTCTGCCATAAAATCACGAAAGGTCAGAGGTCCACTGCGTCGAATTTTGGCTTTGATCAATCGAGCCAACTCGGTTTCTTGACGATTCATCATTCTGGTAAATCTTATGATTGTCTCTCAGGATAGTCACGAGGACGGAACGTCACGATTTTTCCTTGAACTATTCAGAAGGGTTAGGAATGGTGATACGAATAGATTTTGATCGGGTTAACAAGGAAACCTGGAACTGGAGAACAAAAAAAAGGAGGCTGTTCTAAAAGAACAACCTCCTTTACCTTATAAAAAATCCAGAGATTAACGAATTACAGTAGATGTTGCCCCGGCAGGATTAATTTTCACCTTGTTTAAGGGACCTTCCACTTCTGGCAATAGGCCAGCACCGATTGATTTCGTAATCCGAGCTCTGTTTGGGTCAGAAGACATGTTCATGGAAGCACTATTATGGGACATGGCTCCTTTGTTTAACGTAGCCGCTCCAGTTGCGTTAGTTTGCCCTGCATCGTTCGCAGTTGATTGTCCAGTGACAGGTGATTTCCCTTTGGCTGGATACCCAGGATGGCTAGGAAGCATCGCTGGATTGGCGAATGCCACAGACCCAGTTAACGCAATAGCAGCACATGCTCCAAGGAAAAAGCGAATAGCCTTCATAAGTCCGCTCCTTTGTTATAACAGGTTGATACTGAAAAAAAATTTAGATTAGACCACATAATCAAAAGATTGGTAAGGAAAGTCGGATTCTATTCATTTTTCCTATAGAGTGTCAAGAGAATATAAGATGTTGAAACCATTGACGTTTAGCTAGACTGACGAGGCTTTCGAACCGGTCCACGTCGCCGGTAAGGCATACGGGGTTTTAATCCGGGCAGCCGAAGACCTACCGTTGTTCCCTTTTCCAAATCACTCTCGATTGAGATATGTCCTTGATGTTCCTCAACAATTTTTTTCACCGTCGCTAATCCCAATCCGGTTCCTGATCGTTTCGTCGTAAAATACGGTTCAAACACCCGATCAACATGTTCTGCAGGAATAGGGGCTCCATCATTGTGAATATTAATAAGCACTTCTGGTTGACGGGCGCGTTTCATGGAAACAGATAAGGAAAGTTTCCCTCCAGGGGACATCGCCTCCAAAGCATTCTTAAAAATACTTAAAAAAACATGTTGCATTTTTGTCTCATCCCACTTGACCTGTCCCATTCGAGGGGCATAGTTCTTCTCGATCTCAATGCGATTCGCCTTCAAATCAGTGAGAATCAAAGAAAGCGAATGGTCAAGTAATTCTGGAACCCGACATAGGCGACGATCTAATTCCAAGGGCTTGGCAAAATCTAAAATTTCATGAAGGAGGGCCTCAACCCGAACCAAATCCCTCATGGCCGTTTCAATGCGTGTCTGGCTATCAAAATCTAACGACCCCTCACTGGTCACCTCTTCCAGTTGGGCACGGATAGAACCCATAGGTTCACGAATTTCCGTAGCAAGAAAGTTGCTCATTTCATTCAACGCAGCCTTTCTCTCTTGCCGACGAATAGCTGGCCCTAACGTGCCATCACCCGTCGCTTCGGCAGAAGGTTGCGGCGCAGGAGTTGGCGAGGAAAACATGGACAATTTTAAAGAGGGTTCTTCAAACATTTGACCAAGTTTCATCGTCAATGGTTCTAATTTCTTCGAATCCACTTCTGCAGATTCATATTGATTTTCTGTCTTGGACCCAACGGTCACCGTTCCCGCCACCCGACCACGAACAAAAAAAGGAACAATCAACGTACATCGAAACCGGTCTCGGTACATTTGTTTATAGTCATGAAATCGACCCTGCGTCGATGCCAGATTTTGATCGAGGCGAGGTTTTCGATGTCGAACAGCCCACCCCGACGCGGACTCTTCTAAAAGCAGCCGTTGGCCGGGAAGCAGTTCTTTTTTATGACCAGCCACACTTCCCAACACCTCTAGGGAAGCGGCCAAGGGATCGTACAAGGCCACCCATGCTCGATCAAAGGGAAGCGACTCGCGCGCTTCGGTGAGCAGGGGTTCAATACGCTGTTGAATTTCCGGGCTGGTTCGCGTGGTCGGATTGACAGATTGCTCCGACTCAGGAGGAGATAGCGTACCCGTTGGCTCAGATGAGACCGCAGCCTTTCCAAGGATCACCGAGGCATCAAACAATTTGGCTTTTTTGAGTTCTTCCGTAATGGCCGTTCTCGTCTTATCAATGGAAGCCTTGTCCTTTTTCGTGAAATTCATATTTTCTTTTTTCCCAAGGACCAGGGCTCCGTACATCGCATTGGCCTCCCGTAAAGGAGTCGCCAGAATATTTTTGGAACCAGGGGTAATCATTCGAAGTCGAACCGACCCGGCCGGGTCGGAACCCGTCCCTCCCCCTTTGCTTGGCGTCTCATCTTTTTGCCAATTTTCCGGTGAAAGCGAACGAAAAATCGCCCGCACTTCCCGACCAGAAAACCCACGAGAAACTTGAGGTACCAGCGGCCCCTGCTCCTGAGTCAGGATGGCCACCGTCGCATCCAACCCCAAGTCGTTCACCGCTGAAGTTAATATCTTTTGAAGCGTACTTTGTTTCTCAGCACGGGAATTCTGGATCGTGTCGGTTTTTGCCATGCTGGCTCCTTTTCCCTTGGCCTGGACAGTCATAATTTTCTCACCAGTTTTCTCATTAATTAATATGTTTGATCCTGCGAGATGAGTGGGACGGAACAACGATTTCCACCCCACCACGTTCCGAGATAAACAGATTTAATACACCGCTCACGATAGAAATAATAAGAGCGCCCCAAATCGCAGACCAAAATCCCACTACATGAAACCCTTTCACAAAAAATGAGACCACATTCAGCAACAAGGCATTGATCCCAACCATAAACAAACCCAAGGTCACAACAATAAAGGGAGCAGAAAGCAGATAGAGTATTGGGCGTATCAGGGCATTGAGGATAGCTAACACCACTCCCCCAGCGAGCCCAGCCACAAGCGAATCAATGGTGATTCCCGAAACAAGTTCTGTGGCCAGCAACACCGCAATGCCAGTGACCACAACTCGAATGACAAACCCTCGCATATTGTTCCTATACCAATTTTGAAAGTGGTCGGAGAATGGATTGGAGAAACTTTCTCAATTTATCCCTACATGAGAAACAGAGCCATACCTGTTATTACCTACTTCATCTTACCGGGGCTGACTCCTTGGCTCAAGCTATAAAATATTTCCCTCTCAATCCCCTACCTTTCCAGAAGCCCTACCCACTGGGAGCTTGTGAAACATTTTTAGTCGCCGGCCACCAAAAGGGAATTCTAAACAACAGTAAAATGGTAACCGGTAAATAGAGGAAACACCCCACCATTGCCAGGAGCCACTCTTGAATCCAAAATGTCATGGCCAAATTAAAAATAAGCACGACATAATATAATCCACAACCCAAAAGAATATTCGTACCAGCTGTTGAAAGGGTCAGAGAGGGAAAATATCCAATCTGTTCCATCCATCGATAGAGCGATAACGACACAAACCCCACCACAAACCATCCGGCAAAATTCTCTAAGGGGATACCAAAATACGTGCCTGGATAGGGATACCCATAGATAAGTCCGAGAAACCACCGATCCCCTCTCAGGACAATGGGATCAATCACGATATCAATATACATGAAGAAAAAGGAGGCTAAGAGAAGGATTTTCCAGGAAAGGACGCCGGGGTAACTAAGAATAGCCTTTGCCCCATCCGAGGCCTTTACCATGGGCAAAGCAAATAACAAGGCCAGGCAATAACTCGCAAAGAGGAGGAAGGTAAAGGATACCGAATCCATAAAAGGAATATTAAAAATATACAGTTCTTGCCCCCTGGTTGATTCGTTATAAAAATAAGGTCCAAACGGAATCCCAATCCGTGTTGAAGTCAATTCACTGACAAAGGCCGTCAGCCAGGTTACTCCAAAAAACACCCCTGTACGCTTCCAACCGAGAAGTCGTTTCGCCACAAACAAGGATACGGCTAAAAACACAAACACATAGGGCCGTAGAATCAGTGTTTTTCCGAATAAAATGAGAATATCCAATGAAATACTCAGCGAGGGTAAAAAGTAGAAAGATGCTGACTCTTCAGAACGTGCTTCCTTAACGTTTTCAAAAACCCCAATTAAAATTCCGGCTGCCTTTGGCGTGGCCGAGCAGTGCAGCCGACCCCGGAGTTTTCGGTGAGCACTGTTTGAGCAAAGCGAGTTGCGCAGCCGCCGGGGTTGGCGAACCGCGGAGGGACCCCGAAGGGCCACGACAGATCGACAATGGTTTTGGATCCTTTTGCCGAAACAAAAGGACCTCGTCCGCCGGGGCGAAACCCGGCATTAAGAATTCCCATGGTTGATGCTAGCACTGACAGGAGTGAACACAATCAAGTCATATAAATATCCCCTAGGCATACCCATGCGCACGAAACCATTGCACGGCTTTTTCTAACGCCACTTCAATAGGAGTTTGGGGAAGGGCTAATTCCCGAATAGCTTTTGAACAATCGTAATGCATCAGATATTTAGCCATTCGAACTCCTTCAAGTGGAATTCTTGGCGGTTGATGCGTAATAAAATCAGCCAGCCACTTATTGAGATGAGCAAGAGGCAGAACAACAGCGCGAGGCA
>CAZKRH010000101.1:0-5206 GCA_964555115.1 uncultured Nitrospiraceae bacterium
TTTTGCTCTATGCGGCAGTGCCAAGCCTTAGGAAGGTGATAATTCGAGAGAATAATTTCTTAGAATTAATAACGGCTGTATTATATGTAGGAGTCTGTTTTTATGGTTGGCGTCTTTGTGTGCAAATTACTCAACAAAGTGGGAAAAAATATTTTGGTTGATACCCGGTTTCAGACTCTTGGGGTTTTTAGAAGAAGAAAGTTTCGGCCACAGCTTTCTCCATTTCACCCTTCCCAAGCTCCAGAGTACCCGAATTGATGGCCTACATGACTTGTTGCTTATTGGGGTAATCTGGGTTACGTCATGGGAGTTGAAATCCCAAATTCTCCTATTGGGCGTCCTAATTGGAGGAGGGGTCTATCTTTGTTATAGAATTTATTCTTTGTGGGTGCCGATCAGGGCCTATCTTACGGAACACCCTCCTTTTTGGTATGTTACGGTTTGTGGAGCTCTTTTGTTTTTCGCGCTGGTATTGGATTTGGAGATGCTTTCATTTCCTGGGCTGCAATTGAGTGAAGAATTACTTGAAACCCAAGCCAGTGTGGCTTTGGTATGGAGTTGCTTATCATTGAAATGTGTTTTGGCTTCCCATAGTGAATCCAAGAAAAGTAGCCAAATGCATAGTGTTTGAAGTGGTAGTCCCTAAGTTCTTCGTTTGTTAGAATTTTCTTCATCTTCCATCTATTTGTAATGTGTAGTCTGCAAAATCTTGTAGTATTGGTGAGGTGAGGAATTGTTTCTCGGTCATGAATAACTGAATGTAGGCTCTGGTCGAATCTTAGGCAACGAGGTTAAGAGAGAAGAGGAATAAATCTTGAGTACTTTCCGAATACTTCATGTTGAATCTTCCCGAGGGGCGGGTGGTCAAGAAATACGGACTTTATTAGAAGCGCAAGCCATGTCCAGACGTGGTCATGCGGTGATGATCGCTGCCCAACCAGACAGTTTTCTTGCTAGACAGGCCCATGAAATGGGTCTGTCAACCATTACGATTCGGATGAATTGGTTGTTAAGTGGTCTGTTGTTTTTTTCTTTTATTCGAATTATAAAGAAATATCGAATCCAAGTTGTCGTAACTCATGGTTCTATTGATAGCTGGCTTGTCTCCCTTGCTGGTCGAATGTCTTTAATGCAGCCTCGCGTGGTACGTACTCGACATAAAAGCACTCCCGTTTTACCGACTAGACGTCATGCTTTGTTATATCGCTTTCTCCCTCATGGTGTTATTACGACCGGTGAAAAGATCCGCAGGGATTTGATTACTAATCAGGGGTTGGATCCTTCTAGGGTTATTTCCATTCCAACGGGTGTTGATTTGGAAGTCTTTTCCCTAAGCCAGGTTAAAGGAGACTTTCGAGCAGAAATAGGAGTTGACCATTCTATCTGTTTAATCGGGACGGTAGCCTTTCTAAGATCATACAAAGGAATTCATGTTTGTTTGGACGCTATGCGAGATCTTCAACGTGAATTTCCCCATATTCTTTTTATTGTGGTTGGTGATGGACCTCAATCCCATTTTTTAAAAGAAAAAGTCAAAGAATTGGGTATTGAAAATATAATCAGGTTTATGGGGTTCCGAAAAGATATTTCAACCATTTTGGCCTCTTTCGATATTTTCATCATGGGTTCGCTTGATGGAGAGGGCGTTCCACAAGCTTTAATTCAGGCCATGGCAATGGAGGTGCCCGTGGTTGCGACTTTTACCGGAGGAATTCCAGAAGTGGTTGCTCATGAGGAGACAGGATTTCTTGTGCCTCCCAATGATTCAGAAGCGCTGAGGAAACATATAGATTTGCTGGTCAGGAACCCTTCCCTTCGTAGTGAGATGCGGAAAAAAGGGAGGGAATTGGTGGTTAAGAACTTTAGTTTACAAGGAATGGCCGAGGGGGTGGAACAGTGGTATTCCCAAATAATCCCCCAAGTGTCTTAAGGGGAAGGGAACGCTTTCATAAAGATTCCACGTGAAAATAGTAATTTCTGCCTGGCATCTACGCAACGTTAATGTTGGCTTGGGCCGATACACGTATAACCTCATCGAAAGTCTTGGTCGTGTCGATCAAAAAAATCATTGAGAAATTCTGATTCCTGGCAAATCTCATTCTTTCAGCTTTTGGCCAAATGTCCGTTACCGTCTTTTCCCCATTCCTGTGTTTACGCGACGATTTGGGAGCAAATTTGCCCCTTAATGGTTGGGAAATATGATCTTCTGCATTTTCCATATGATTCATGTATGGGGATCAAACGTGGAAAGTGTGTTGTCACCTTGCATGATGCTAAACCACAAATTTCCCCTAAATCATTAAAACCGGTTGATTGGAAAAGAATTTTGAAAAACATCGTTATACCAAATCCCATTGGTCAAATTGACCATGTTATCACTGTATTCGAAAATTCTCGAAAGGATAGTATTGAACGGTTAGGAATTTCTGAAGAGGGTATTACGGTTATGTATCAAGGGGTACAATGCGAAACATTTTCCTCTCCTATACATGGTTTCGCCTCAAATCATTCAAAAATCTGACTCAACCCAGCACAAACTCGTGACGATCGCTAATCTCGGCCAAGCTCCTGGTGATAGGTCCTTTTGATTTTGAGAGTAGTTTGGAGCAATCGACGTATTTCTTGGTTCACTTGCTTAAATGGAAAAGTCTTAGATGCCAGAGTTTCTACCAGAACGCATATTGATCATAGCCATTAGAGCCATTGGTGATGTTGTTCTCATCACGCCTCTTTTGTCCGTACTGAAAAAACGATTTCATGATACCTCTATAGCTGTTTTAGTTGATGGCGCCAGTGCGCAAGTCCTTGAAAATAATCCTTATCTTGACCAAGTGTTTGTTATTGATCGTGCGAAGTCTCAACAACTTTCGTGGTTCCAGCGTTGGAAATCATGGATACAGCTAGTTACTGATCTTCGAAGATATCAATTTGATATCGTTATTGATCTTTTTAGTGGTCCTCGGAGTGCCATCCTTGGATATGTGACAAGGGCCAAGGATCGGTACTGCGAAGACTTTCGGAAAAGCATTCGAGGGTTACTCTACAATCATCCAATCAAGATCTGCAGAGATGGACGCCATCTCCTTGAACAAAAATTCAATTTGATTCAGCCATTAATTGGCAATGTAGATCAACGGGAAGCCTTGTTAGAATTATATCTTACTGAAACAGAGAGACTTCACGGCAAAAAAATCTTGGATGTAACTGAGAATGAACAGCAAAAGCGAATTGGGTTGATTCCCAGTGCCGGATCGGGTTGGCGTGTTTGGCCATCTGAACGGTTCGCGGAACTTGCCGATGCTCTTTGTGATACCTATGGAGCAAAAATAATTTTGTTGGGAGGAGAGGAAGATATTTCGATTTGCCGGCACATTGAGAAACGTATGCATTCCCAGCCTCTTGATTTATCGGGAAAAACAACCTTGCGAGAATTGATCGCGGTGTTGGCGGAATTGGACTTGGTGATTTCCAATGTCACCGGGCCCATGCACTTGGCTTCTGCCTTGTCCAAGCCCAAAGTCCTGGGATTATATGGCGCTGCGGACACCATTCAATATGCACCTTGGGGAGTCAATGCCATGATGCTCACTAAAGGTTCCAAAGAGGATGCGTATTGGTATCAAGTTGATTATCAACGTGATTATGAGATTTTGTGCAAGATTAGGGTAGAGGATGTGTTGGATGTGGTGAAGTCCGTGATGACTGATTGGCAAGGACGTCATTGAACGAAGAGGTCATGAGTAAAGAATGGCGGTTGAATACATTCTCAGTAATTTGGAGTCATGAGATGGGATGGCTGAAATCTTGGTCCTGCTGGGCTTTAATAGTCGCTGGTTGCGCAATTTTTCTGCTTCCAAAAATCCCCTTTTACCAAGACTGGATGCCTTATGGATATGATTTGGGTGGATTGGCGTTGGTCGTGCTGTACCTCTCACTTGGATTTTGGAGCCTTGGGTTGTATAGCCTTGTGACAGGAGGAATGAGTTTGAAGTCTGTTTCGCAGAAGAGGCGCTGCGCGTTCAAGATGGGAATGACTGCCCTAGGTTTTGCCTCGGGATTGGTGTGGTTATACTTGAAATTAATGAACCTCACGCTAAATCTATAGCCGGCAGAAACATGTTTTCTATTCAATCGTCCCCTATTCCTCAATCCAAGATAGAAGCCTGTGTTCCAACTTTGGGGTGGTACCAAAATTTTATTCAAGTAATTGGTTTTTGTGCTGCGGTCATTGTGTTGGTGAAGTGGGGAACCGGACTCTCGGAATGGCGAGACGTGATTGCCTCGGAGAATGGGCCAGTTGAGCGCATGAGTGCCGCTATTTGGTTTATGGGATTTGTATGGTGTCTGGCTGCTGCTTACGCACAACGAATGAGAAGAGTTGAATGGTTGAGTGTCGCGATGTTTCTTCTTCTATTTGGATTACGAGAATTGGATGCTCATAGATGGGCAACAGGGTGGAATCTGGATAAATTGGCAAATTATTGGGATCCACGTTTTCCCCTGAGTGAAAGGATGTTGGTCTTGGGATTGATGGTTGTACCCTGTATAGTTGTTGGGGGTATCATCTGTCTTAGGTTGTGGCAAACCATGGGACAAGCATGGAGAGCAGGTGAATCTTGGGTGTCCCACCTGGTGTTGGGTGTGGCCTTGCTGGTTTTCTGCTTAACCTTAGATAAAGTTGGTCCCTATGTTTTCCCGGTCGTAGGGGTAGGGGAGTCAGGTCAAATCATTGTCATGCAAATTGAGGAATTCTTCGAATTCGTGTTAGCGGTCTTTACTATGGCGGTTCTCTGGCCGTACTTGCAGGAGGCCATCAATGGGCATGATTAATATTGGATGGTCGGTTGCTCAGGCGGGTGATGAAACGTCTAACGGGCAACCATCTGTGAAGCGCCTACTGGTTATTAAACTGCGATATCTGGGTGATGTGGTGTTGAGTACTCCGGTTCTTCCACCGCTTCGAAAACAATTCCCTGATGCTAAAATCACCTTTCTCGTTAATCCAGGGACAGCTGCCGTGTTACAGGGCAATCCCTATCTGGATGAGGTGTGGGTGTTGCCTCGTCAATCCTGGTGGCAACAACTCAGATTTTTTCAACGCGTGCGAGAGGCAAAATTTGATACGGTCATCGATTTGACTGACGGAGATCGATCTGCCTTTCTTTCTTGGCTGACCGGAGCGCCTGTGCGATTGGGCTATAATCGA
>CAZKRH010000102.1:0-6318 GCA_964555115.1 uncultured Nitrospiraceae bacterium
GACTGAGGATCAGTGATCCCTAAGTACGTGTTATGGGGGCCAGGAGGATATGCCCATCCTCGAGTCCCCAAACACCCCGTCAGAATACTTAAAGTAAGGATCAAGATACCTAGTGGGAGAATTCGCTGAACGAACGGTAACATAATAAGGGGATCTCCTTTCTCAATCAAAACACCATTAACCACAACATCTCAGCCCCAACCCTTTTCCGATAAATAAAGAATTGTTCTACCATCAATACTCGCAATCCCCTTGGTTTTTCAATATACGCATCTTTCCTTAACAAAAATCTCAAAGTCATTGGATTGTTCATATGTATCAAAAAATATGAAAGAATACCTACTCCCAAATCCCTCAATGTCATGGCTCTCCCGGAACAAAACCAAAAACATTGGACTGGCATAGGACTAACAAGACATTTTCCGAAGGAGAACCCCATCACCCTGCATTCAGGGACGCAGAGGACCCTGTTGACCTAATTGTGCCTGTAATTCCTCATATGTTTGGCAAATAGGAAACTGAGGGAATTCCGTACCAAACGAATTGGGAGGACGAAAGAGTATGCCCGCATGGGCCTCTGATAACATGGAAATATCATTATACGAATCCCCCGCGGCCAGGACCCGAAAATTCAGACCTTTTAAAGCTGCGACGGCATGACGTTTTTGATCTTGTTGACGCAAGTGGTAATTGCAAATAAAGCCCTGAGCATCCACTTCCAGATTATGACTAAACAGTGTGGGATACTGTAATTGCTTCATAAGCGGCCCAGCCAATTCATAATAGGTATCAGAAAGAATGATGACTTGACTTCGTTCTCGTAACCAAAAGAGAAAATCCGACGCACCAGGAAGGGGACTCATGCCAGCGATGATCGCCTCAATATCCTTTAGGGATATCTTACGGTCATCCAAAATCGCGAGCCGTCGTTTCATCAGTTCATCATAGTCAGGAACTTCCCGAGTCGTAATCGTCAGTTCCGAGACTCCCATCTGGTCGGCAACGGCAAGCCAAATTTCGGGAACAAGCACACCTTCTAAATCCAAACAAGTCACTACGGGTTGAATCATCTCTTTCTCTTCCTCGAACCGTATTAGGGTAGAACGTGGATTAGCGTCTCTTTATCACAAGAAAAATAGTTTAAAGAATTTTCTTGGCTACTACAAACCACAGGGAGGAGGAGGAGAGAGATTGACAACTAATGGTATACTTCTGGATTCACACAATACGGTAGGGGATCTCCACGTAACCCGGACAACAGATTTTTCACCGCCATAGCGGCCATCTTTTCTCTCGTCGCGACCGACGCACTCGCAATATGCGGCACCACCAAACAATTCGCTAGGGACAACAACGGATGGTTAGAGGGAAGAGGTTCAGGATCGGTCACATCCAACGCCGCATATCCGATTTTGTGATGGAGCAAGGCATTAAACAGCGCCTCGGTATCAACGACACCACCACGAGACGTATTGATAAGGACGGCGGTAGATTTCATTTTGTCAAAAGCACTGGCATTGAGGAGATGATTGGTCCTCGAAATCAAGGGAACATGAAGACTCACAAAATCAGCTTCTTGAAACAACGTATCTAGGGGAACCTGCTGGACTTCAAGTGAGGAGTCCCCCAGACCAGAAATGGGAGAAGAATGGGTTACCAACACACGCATGCCAAAGCCAGCCGCTCGTTTGCACATCGCCTGGCCAATTCGACCAAAACCAATGATCCCCAAGGTCGCGGAGTGAATGTCCTGGCCAAGTAACAGCGTTGGGCTCCAGGTTATCCATTGCCCGGCTTTGACATAGTTCACACCTTCAACCACTCGACGAGCGGCACAGAGCAAAAGACTAAAGGCAAAATCGGCTGTGGTGTCCGTCAAAATCCCCGGAGTATGGCCAACGGGGATTCCTCTTTGGGTACATCCCTGGACATCAATATGATCAAACCCAACTGCCATGGTGCTGACCACCTTGAGAGAAGGGGCCTGGGTCAGAACCTCGACATCAATCTGGTCGGTCAGTAAACACAACACCCCCTCAGCGTTTTGAATGTGTTGTAACAGATACCCGCGGGGAATAGGGACCTCTCCTTTCCATACCGTCAGACTCGTGTGGTGTTTCAACTTTTGAAGAACATCGCCCGGAAGATTGCGAGTCACTAAAATTTCAGGAAGGGACATTGGGTTCATTCACCCCAGAAAGAAAAAGATCATACAATGTTGGCGGGACAAAAAAAGATCGGGATCAACAAGGTGGCACACACCATGAAGGAAGCAAATTTCACCATTCCCTATTCAAAAGATCATCACCGAGACCACAAACAGGAAGTAACACAAACCATTGACCAAAAGATGGTACGGTTTGATCTGCCCTTTCAGCATGACCACATATAAATACGTTGTCGCTGCCAACGTTAATCCCATCCCAACCAGCACCTCCCATCGAGGAGCCCAAGGTGTAAGGAGGATCCCCAGGGCAGGAAGCAGACTTCCCTGAAAGACCATGGCCCCCGTGATATTTCCAAACGCCAAGGTATCCCGGCCACGACGAATCCAAAGAATACTATTCACTTTTTCAGGAAGCTCTGTTGCAATCGGTACAATAAGAAGGGAAAGGGCTAACGCGGACAGGCCAACCCACGCCGCGAGATGTTCCACCCCATAGACAAACCCTTTCGCCCCAGCAATGATCAAGCCCAACCCCACACCCAATTGGAGCAGGATGGTCACCAGATTGGTGGGAATGCCAATACGACTCACATACAGGGGATGGTCCGCCTCCGTGCCATGACCTTCAGCGACCAGATTTCGAGAGGCACGAATCGTCACCAAAAGATACCCAAAATATAACAGGACTAAAAACAACACCAGGACCGTCCTGGCCAATTTCCAATCCAAAGGAACAAACACGGCTAACGCCCCACAAGAAAATGCTCCCAAAAACCATTGCAGGTCTCGGCGAAGCCCCGTGGGTTCAGGATGAAAGGGGCCTGACCACCCACGCTTTCTGGCTGCAAAATACCCCATGAGGGAAAGAGAAAGGGTCGACAACATGAGTGGAGCTCCGAGAATAGCCCCCACACCTACTTCTTCCCGTGTTTGCAGGCTACCTGAACTGGCTAACACGGCAATGACCGGAACCATGGCTTCTGGCAATGCTGTTCCAACCGCTGCAAAAACAGATCCTGTCACACCCTCAGAAATTCCTAAACGCTCGCCCAAATGCTCGAGCGCATTGGTAAAACATTCCGCTCCACCAAGCACAACAAATAACGCTCCAATTAAAATCCAAATTTCCATATGAGGTCAAAACTTTCCATTAATATGAAAAAAGCAAGCCGGAATACTGAAAATCCACCAGTCACCAGCTTGCCTCACTCTAATCCATAGAATAAACTATGTACATGGATGAGTATACATGGATTCTTATTGGCGGCGTGATTCTTATCGGTCTGATGATTGGAGGACACCGTTGGTGGCGCCATCGGCAGGCTGGAAAACTTGCCGATGAACTCTTACGCCATGTCATCAAAGGAAAGAACGCTATTCGCCGATAGCCTTTTGACCCCAGCTACCTTTGAAGGCGCTATCATTCGAGATGGCCTTCCTTTTCAAAACAGCCCTCCTGTCCTGACAACCTGACATTCCATGACAGACAATTCAGCCTCACAGCAAGGACACATCTACATGAAACGGGGCAACCTGTCTCAAGCCTTGAGATGGTTTACACAAGCCGTCGAGGAAGCCCGAGAACAACACCACATGGAATCCCTTTCAGCCGCACTGGGAAATTTGGGAAATGTTTCCGCCCTCATGGAGGAATATGACGACGCTGAGACCTGTTACAAAGAAATTCTGTCCATTCAACGAACCGGGGAAGACAGAAATGCTGTAGGAGAAACATTGATTAATCTTGGGAATGTGAAAGCTGATAAGCAGGAAACAGAAAAAGCCCGTGCCTACTACCTCGAAGCCATCGATCTCTTATCACCGTTGGACAACCATCGGGCGCTAGGGATCGCCTATAGTAATTTGGCCCTACAGGAGGTACACCACCATCATTACGAGAACGCCATTGAATATTTTCAACAGGCCTTAGATATGCACCGAACGGTAGGTGATGAACATGGGCTCGCCAATACCTTTAGTCAGTTAGGGAAAACCTTTTTCCTGCAAGGACACACCGTTCAAGCCGAGCGATGTTTAAACAACGCCAGTGAACACTTCATTAAATTGGGCCAGGAATCCAGCGAAGCCGCGGTGCTTCGATTATTAGGAGAACTCTACCAAGGCCGGGGAGATAAACAATCTGCTAGACGATGTTGGGAACGAGTGCTGCAGATTGATCTCCGATATCAACTCCCCCAGTATGAAGAGGATCGTCGTGTTTGGACAACACTCACCAATGAGACATAAAACTCCCTACCACGATACCTCTCGTGAAACTTGCGAAACATTGAGTTGTTGAGTTTAAAAAGCGAAAGATAACTGCAGCGGAGAAGCTGAACCTTCCTTTCGGTCCCCTCGAACATCAGAGTGACCACCACCTCTGACCCGCACCGCTGATAGTTCCTTTGGCAACAGTCTCACCTCTTTCAACGATCCCAAACACTCACTACACCGATGTCGAGCAGGTGAAATCGTACGACGTTGCCGGCGATAACCCTGTCCACATGATTGACAACGCCATTCGTATCGAGTGAAGGCTTCGACCTCTTGTGTCAAAGAATGGTACATGGTAATCCCTAATCCATCCCGATTCATCATAGCCATCTTCTGATAAAAGTCTTCCCCATGACTGGGACGTCGTTTTCGAACATCATATTGCCATTGATGAATCATTTCATGAGCCAGCGTTCCTCGAATTTCAGAGTGAGGCTTGCCCATCAAAAGGGGAAGAGATAAACGAATCTTTCTAGCAGATCCATGTCGTTCCTGAACACTCAAAAATGAAGACCGTGGCCCAGTTTGACTCACAAACATTCCCACAGATGAGGTAAGCCGTGCACTCCATTGAATGTCAATGGCCGGGAGTCGACCATCAAAATATTGGGCATTGAGCCCTTGCCATAAGACCTGTAACTCTGAAAGAGTGACAGGAGGTAAGAGCTTGTGAGAAGTGGAACCCAGAACGTGGGAAGAGGAGCTTGGCATTCTATACATGACTGAAGAGCTATGGTAACATTTCTTCTTACCAAACCAAAGACTTTCTGCAAACCGTGCGAACCCAAGTCCAATTGATAGGCTACACGTGGAAGACCATAATACCTTTATGCACATGGCCCTAGAAGAGGCCCACAAGGCCGCCTTGTGCGGGGAAGTCCCAGTGGGGGCCGTACTCGTGCGTGATCAAACAATCCTGGCCCGCAACTTCAATCGCCGAGAACAATACCAAGACCCTCTCGCCCATGCGGAATTATCCGTCATCCAGGAAGCCGCCAAAAAACTGAAAACCTGGAGGCTGACCGACACCACGCTCTATGTCACACTGGAACCATGCATGATGTGCGCAGGAGCCATCATTCAGGCACGAATACACATGTTGGTTTTCGGAGCATGGGATCCCAAAGCCGGGGCTTGCGGATCATTGTTCAATGGATTAGAAGTACCAGGATTAAACCACCGGGTTGAAATGATACCAGACGTGCTGAAGGATCCTTGTCGAGATATCCTACAAGATTTTTTCAGGGAGTTACGGCAATCCCCCCAAGTCATTCACGGATAGAACAACATACTCATTCGTCGGAGAGGTGCGAGAGTGGCCGATTCGGGCGGTCTCGAAAACCGTTGTCCTCAAAAGGGACCGTGGGTTCGAATCCCACCCTCTCCGCCAGCCTTCGCAAGGCTTCGGCTGGCATGCCAGCGCCGAAGCCTTAGCGGTGATCCCGTAGACCGATGAAGTGAAAGAAGCGAAGGCTGTGCGCCGAAGCTCCCTAACCAAAAGACAATAGCTTTGGGCGCTTGCACTTTGCGATTGGCTTTAGTAGCAAGCCCGACATAAAAGCGAAGGCGGACTCAAACAATTCCTCTCTCATGAAAAAGTGTATCTTATTCGGAAGCAAACCGCATTCTAAACAAAGCAATAGTAAAAAAAGGGGTCGTTGCTTGACTGAAATATAAAGTCAAACAACGACCCTTTTTTCTTTTTTTCCTGCTGCCAAGTCTGCCAAACCAGAGTTAAATGGACAATGCAAGCGTCGCTGAAGGCATGGAAAGCAAAGGACGCGGCGCGCAAGTGAGACGCTATTAGCGAGCGAACAACATAACGGCTCGTTGCCACAGGAGTATTTCCCTAGTCAGTAGGCTCGCTTGACGCACTT
>CAZKRH010000103.1:0-35185 GCA_964555115.1 uncultured Nitrospiraceae bacterium
GAGGATAACACTTCGATGACATCCTCAAATGATTCTTCTCCAAAAAACTGTAAGGCCCATTCGAGTTGTTTCCGAGGAGAAATGCCCCAGGCTTCCCAGGCATCGAGTAACCGCAATTGTTCGAATGCAGTCAGGCCTGGTTTGACTGTGAAGGGTGGGATAGCCATGCCCTTCCTATCGGTTGCATTTATGGGAACTTCAAACAATTTTTTGGAGAGAAAGATCGTCTGATGGAGCATGCATTGGAACGACATGTTGTGTTTTTTTGAGGGCGTTTGTTTGAAGGCTCTCTTCATTGTGTCAGGTGGAGTTGACTTTATTCAGGTGGTTTTGAAAGCGTAGGTGGATGTTGTTTTTGCTCATTGTTGTCTGATGTGTTTTCCTACAGGAGATGGTTTTCTGATGCTGGCATTGTCGGCTATTGCGACCCTGGTCTCGGTCATTTGTTTCCCTTTGGCTTTTCTCACTTTGCTCTATCCCCATGTGGCCAGCCGATTTGGGCGTTGGCGCGGATTTCTGTTGTACCTTGGTCTCTCCCTGGGCACCTTACTGTTAGCCGCTTGGAGTGCTCCTGATTCGGAGACCTCACTGGCGGATTGGACCTGGATTGATTGGAGTGTGGCGAGTGTTTTGGGGGGGGGGAGCTGGTGGCTATCTTGTTTGGAACTATCGAAGGAAACTTCTACAGGCCAAGCAGATTAGGGCGAGTCGGACCGATCCTCAAAAATCTCGAACTCGAAAGAAGCGACCTAGGCCATCGAATTCTTCCTAAGAGGTAGGCTTGGAGCCATGCTGCGCTTCCTAGTCACCCTCCTTTTCTTCTTTTTTCCCTTGGTCGGTATACTCTAAATTCCTTACCCCAATTGACGTATTTCCTCCTTTCTTTCCTAAAGAGTATTATTGCGAACGTTTTGTTACATTGTTGGTGGATGTTGGCCATTATTGTCTTGGCATGGGTGGGGTATTCCCATCCCTGCTTTTATTTGTTGAGGTCTCCATGAGTTGGGATGTGGTTGATTTTCTAAGTCTCCTTGGTGGGTTCATCTTGTGTTACATGGGCGTGAGAGCTGGATGGCAATGGTGGTCCCAAAAATTTACTGGGCGAATGGCCGGTCGGTTTGATCTGTCAACGCTCCCTATTCCCGAAATGGTAAAGGGGTTTCGGCGTACGACCCAACGGTGGTCCTCCCCACGGTATTTGGAGGGAATGGGGGACCCAATTTTGGATGAGCTGCTGTATGTTCACGCTCAAAGGGCTGTCAAGAACCGGCAACGGATGTGGATACGGTATAAGGGCTTGCATCAACCCGAACTCGAACGAGTGATTGAGTTGTATCGAGCCGATGTGGATGAATCAATTTTTGCTTGGTGTTGTTTAAGACAAGAGCCACGAATTTTTCAACGTGACCGGGTGTTGGCCTGGTGTTTGTTAGAGGAACGCTTTTACCGTGACCCGCTTTTGGGAGTCTGGGCAGAAGAAGAATATCCTCAAGGGCGTGATGCCATTCCATGGAACCGTTGGAGACAAATGAAAAGTTTACAGGTTCTTCCCAGTGCATCCAAGGTCTTTCCCCTGGAACATAAACCTAAAATTATTGGGTAGGGGGCCTGTTGAAAAAAGCCACCAGCGGCGTTGCTTGGGGGTGTTGCTCGTGGCTTGTTGCTCGTCACTCGTATTTGGGAATCTGACACTTTTTCTCTTTTCCTAGCGACCAGCAACGAGCAACGCTTTTTCCTTTCCCTCATCCCCTAGCGATTTAGTTGTAACTTTGGTTTTTTAGACGGGTCGGTTTGTGAAGCGAGCGTCAATGTAATCGCGGAGTTTGGCTATCCCGGCTTTCCACGCTGAAGGGCGTAGTCCTTGGGTGAGAAGAAGTAGCAGTAGGTCAAAGCTCATACTGACCCACCCTTTTCTTGGCAATCCCTTTTCCCCAGTTCTCTTTCCCTCGAACACGAGGCTTGCTGTTTCTTAGACCGGCTGAGGGGTGCTGGTAAAAGGGAGGCGGAGGAACTGTTCCTGAGCCCAGCTTCTCTTGCCCAGGTGACTTCCTGTTCCCTCCCGTGAACTTCCGTGTTCCAACTGGACAATTTAACCTGGAAGTTCCTCCGCCAAAGGCGAGAGTGGTGACTCCAAATACTCGCTGTGCCGCCCCAGGTGGGGTTTGAGGTAGGGCAGGGACGGCCAGTAGTACGTGCATGGAGCCTGACAACTTCTCGCCTACTGAATAGAGAGGATATGACCGGATTTATTCACTTCGGCCCGGATGACATCACCCGGTTTTTTCTCTCCATTGACCAATTTCGTATCTTTACTGACATGGAGTCGTGCTTGTTTTCCGTTAAGGTCTTCGATCACGTAAAAATCCCCATCAATTTTAAGTAGCGTTCCATCAATGGTTTGTGCGGCGGTGGAAGCGGTGTTGGTATCGATGCTGGAACCGGCCTTGGCATTCCCAGCTAGGGCGATGGTTAGGGTTCCACCTCCTAACACTAAAACAAGTGCGAGAACACTGGTCAGTGTTTTCATGTTTCCCTCCAGGGAATTGATTATGTTTAAACGACAGGGCTCTCCATTTTGGGTGCCCATGAAAATGATATGATGGAAAATCTGCAAGTGCAGTACCGTTCTGTTCTTGCAATTGAATTATTAAAATTTTCAATGGCTTGGGAGTGATGAATTGGAAAATCTCTTGTGAGGTCCTTTGAGCATGTGAAGGGATATGCCTTCACATGGAAGTTTCAATAGATCCAAGTTAGAACGAATTCTATGTAGAATCGGGTGAATGGTGTGACCTGAAGGGTTTTGTGTACAAGTCTTCTCAAGAATTACCTGTCTCGAAGGGGCAGGCCGTTGAATTTTCCTCTGGTCTTCTTACCCGATTTATACACCTTTTTCCTAGGTCTGTTCCTTCTCTACTCGATTAAGCGTATTTACCATTTCTTCTTTGACGGTGTATTACCTAAACAGTTGCGATGCTCTCTTGATGGATTGGGATTAGGTCAAGACAAGTTATTGGCCAATTCCTGATCCTGAGGTTCGTGGATCAGACGCAGCCTTTATTCATCTTCTGGGTCACTGATGGTGAACAATTTCATTGGCCTGCCTAAAGGAGGTTTGTGGATATGGTTGACACGACACATTTAAAAGTCGGTTCCTTCATGATGGTTGGAGGAGCTTTGTTGGGTGCTGGAATAGGTCTTCTCCTGGCTCCCAAGTCTGGACAGGAAACTCGGGAGCAATTAAGTGACTATGCTCGTGAAGCTCGCATGCAGGTCTCCACTCTTGGGAATCGCGTGAAGCAGCAGGTCCATGATGTCAAAGTCAAGGTTGAAGAGTATTTGCCAATGGAGAAAATGCCAGGGTGATAATGTGAAGGGCTCAAGGGTGATAATGTGAAGGGCTCAGTGGTTGATTTACAGGAATATCGGGAAAAAAAGCTCAGGCAACTGCGAGGTGGGCAGCGGAGCGGTCTGACACGATTTCTGGGGGGGCTTCTTCTTGGCTTCTTGATGATTGGGGTCTTTTCTCTGGGTATGTCTGCCCCTCAGGAGGAAGGGTTCTCCCAGGCTGGTTTGGTCGATGAGCCTGAAATGTCCCAACCCGTTCAGTTCAATTCTACGTCTCTATTATTCATTGGGCTGGCTTTGGCAGGATTGGGTCTTTGGGGTACCTCCAACAATAAACGCAGGGCAGCGGCTGTTCCTATAAAAAAACAGGTTCTAAGAAAACGATCAACGAAGCGATTTTTTGTGACGGATTAATTCCCTCATTTTTCCTGTTTTGATAATGTTTTCCTAACCTCCCTTCTCCTCACATTTTTCTACGGGTTTTCTGCCATTCCTCAAAGAAGGGCTGCCTTGCCCGTAGAGAATGTAAATCCCCTCGTATGTTAATTTTCCTCTTTCGTCTGATTTAAAAAAAAAGGATTGACTCTCTGGAATAAGGAGGAGTAGCATTTCTCTATACACCTGGAAATATGGTGTATCTTGGGAGGCGATATTCACGATAGTAGCTGTTCCATGTATCGGTCCCGAGTTGGTCAATAGCTAGCAAAGGAGGTCGGTTATGGAAGACCACAGTCCACCTGACTTTGTGGGCTTGCCTGTAGGTTGTTAGGCCTCAACCTCCAGAGCGGGTTCTCTGTTGATTGCCGTGATTGATTTGTTGGCCTCCGAACATGGGTGCCCCAAGGTACGAAGGAGATATTCTCTCCACGACATGTTAGGGTGAGGCATAAAAAGGCCGAAATTGGCCTTTCTTCACAAATCATTCCGGTTGGAATAATTTCCAACAGAGAAGACACCTCCTCTTCTTACAGACAAGTCGCTTACAACAAGAGGCAAATAAGTCCATGTGGGCCACCTTTCTCCAAAGAAGGGTGGCCCATTTTTTTATCATTATTTGATGGTGTGATCAGGAGACGGACCTTCTGGTTCTTCCCACCTTGTCTTGGCTTTTCCCATTTTTCTGCTACGCTTACATGTTGTACCCCAAAGTTTCCTGGTCAGCCCTATATTTGTGACATTGGGGATTTTTCTGTTCCTCAAAATGAGGCCTGCTCTATGCGTACGTCACTTCAGAATCGTGTAGTTTTTGAGTTACCTGCTTGGGTTGAACAGGAATTGCCCGATCAGAATCGGATATTTTCTACGGTTGAGGCACGAATGCGGTTGGCGATTCACCTTTCCCGCCTCAATGTTGAGCATCAAACGGGAGGGCCTTTTGGTGCCGTCGTATTCACGCTTCAATCCCACCAGGTGGTGGCTGTTGGTGTGAATATGAGTGTGCCGAGCAAATGTTCAGTGGCCCATGCCGAAATCCTTGCCTTAATATTGGCTCAACAGGGCATTGGGTTTCATTCGTTAAACTTGGGCACGTTGGGTAAGCAGGGGTTTGAATTGGTTTCTAGCACAGAGCCTTGTGCCATGTGTTTGGGGGCTATTGGGTGGTCAGGAATCGCCCAATTGGTATGCGGTGCTCGAGAGGAAGATGCCAGGGAAATGGGGTTTGATGAAGGAGTCAAACCCACGGATTGGGTATCACATCTTGAGAACAGGGGCATTCCTGTTCTGCAGGATATCTGTCGTTCTGAAGCCGTTCAGCCCTTACAGACTTATCGAGATACGGGCGGTCTTATCTACAATGGATTTTCGACCTAACCGAATTGCCGGATTTTTTCTCACTCAATTTTTGGCTTGCCTTTAGCTTTCAAATTCTCTATGGGTACATCCTTAGGTAATCTTTCTTTGTCTTTCAGTCCTTCGTTCAAGAGGAAGAGGAGGCATACATGCCGAAAAAGCCCACCCGTTCACTTTCATCATCAAAGGGTATTCGAACCTTGGCTGTTGATATTGGGGGAACGGGTATCAAAGCCATGGTCTTAGATGAGAAGGGATCTCCACTGACAGAACGTCAAAGAATTCCTACCCCCCAACCTGCTACTCCTGAGGCTGTTGTCAAAGTCATTCAAAAACTTGGGAAGTCCCAAGGGGCCTTTGATCGAGTGTCGGTCGGCTTTCCTGGGGTGATTCGGTGTGGCGTGGTCTCGACGGCTCCCAATCTTGACCCTTCCTGGGGTGGTTTTGGTTTAACCGATACCCTTTCAAAACGGTTAGGAAAGCCTGTCCGTTCTGCGAATGATGCTGATGTCCAGGGTTTTGGGGCGATCAAAGGCAAAGGGGTGGAACTGGTGGTGACCTTAGGAACTGGTTTTGGGTCGGCCTTATTCGTGGACGGTTGTCTTGTTCCTAATCTGGAAATTGCCCATCATCCTTTCCGTAGTCAGAAGACGTATGAAGATGAACTGGGCATGGCGGCGTTAGGCAAAATTGGCAAAAAAAAATGGAATCAACGGTTAGCAAAAGCTTTTCAGTCATTAGAAGCTTTGTTTAATTATGATGTGCTCTACATTGGCGGTGGCAATGCCAAAAAACTGTCCATTCCGTTAGCCTCCAATCAAAAGGTTATTCCCAATATTGCCGGATTGCTTGGTGGGATTGCCTTTTGGAACATGGATAATCCTAAAAAGGTGAAACCTCCTCGTATTCCACAATCTTCCAGAAGCGAGAACCCCAAACCCCCAAAGAAGAAGCGCCGATAACCAAAACACCATTCAGCTATGTCCCCTTCTCTCCTGTTTGCTACTCCCAGGAGAAGATAGCCTCAAGCGTTTTGAGTGACTGACGCCTAAGGAATCGTGCTAACGAGACAGATGGGGTGGATAGCATCCTGTTGGCTAGTAACCTTTACCTTTCATGCGCTGGCTTTTGGGTTCCGGTTTTTTCTCTTCCCCCCTCTTTACTCCTTTCTTGACTTGTCGGGTTGTCCCTCTTTCCCTTAGGTTGGGATAGATGCTTGTCTTCTCATGGCTAAGGTGGGAATGTTGAAAAAAGCCACCAGCGGTGTTCTCGCACTTTTGCCTGACCTTCGGGCTCACAGACTTGCCGCTCTTCGCGGCGTTCGCGCTCACGTACTGAGAGTACGCTCCGCGCGTCAAAAGGGCTGCGGCCTTGCTGGATGGACTTTTTTGAACATTCCCTCTCACTGATGGTGGTCGCCTTCCCCGGTGCATTTATGGGATCTGGGCATGAAATATTCAACAGGCCCAAGGTATGAACCGTTCAGTCAAAACAGCTGCTTCTCTGAAAACACGTGTTTCTCAAAACATGTCTACTCTGAAACCACTACCGGGAAAAGAACTGGTGATCCAGGGGGCCCGGCAAAATAACTTACAAAATGTCACGGTGAGAATTCCGCATGATGCCCTGACCGTCATTACGGGAGTGTCGGGATCAGGGAAATCGTCTTTAGCGTTCGATACGTTGTTTGCGGAAGGACAGTGGCGGTATGTGGAATCCCTCTCAACCTATACCCGAATGTTTGTGGAACGACTGGATCGCCCTGACGTGGATCAACTCATCAATGTTCGTCCGGCCATTGCTATTGAACAAAAAAATACGGTGCGTACAGCTCGATCTACTGTAGGGACTGCCACGGAAGTGGCCGATTATCTTCGACTGTTATTTGCCAGCATTGGTCATCCAGTGTGTCCGACCTGTCACAAGGAAGCGCGAGCGGATACGCCTCAATCCATCGTTGATCAGTTGTTCTCTCACTATTCCCAAGCCCGGGCCATGGTGTTGTTCCCTGTTCCTGCGCCTCGAAAGGGGACAGAAACACTTTTTGTGGATTCGTGGCTTCGTCGGGGGTTCGTTCGTGTGCTTTGTGGGACTGAGATGATAGACCTGTCCTCCTGGGCTAAGGGGTCGACCCCGTTCACCTCCCCGCTCTTTGTGGTGTTAGATCGGCTGATTGTGCGAGAGGACGATCGCCCTCGGTGGACAGAAGCTTTGGAAACGGCACTTCGGGAAGGTGAGGGGCATTGTCGTGTGGATGTCGTGGATCAGGGAACGTTTGAGTTTCATGACATTCTGCAATGTCCCACCTGTCACTTCACATTCGATGCGCTTCGGCCTATTTTCTTTTCTTTTAACCATCCTCTGGGGGCCTGTCCCGAGTGCAAGGGGTTTGGAAATGTTCTGCAATATGATGAGGCCCTTGTCATTCCTGACCCTTCACGGTCTTTGGGTGAGGGAGCGATAGATCCTTGGTCCAAACCCAGCACGGTCAAATGGCAGCGGCAGTTCCTTCGAGCTTTAATACGAAGAGGCCTCGATCGACATTCCTGTTACACGGATTTAGATAATGATGATCGGGCTTGGGTGTGGACCGGCGAAAAAGGGTTTAAGGGCATTCACCAGTTTTTTCGAACGTTGGAACGAAAGAGGTATAAGCTTCATGTTCGGGTGTTTCTTAGTCGGTATCGAAGTTCGGTTCCTTGTCTCGCATGTGGAGGGACCCGACTTCGGCCTGCTGCTCAATCGGTGATCATTCAGGGAATGTCCTTTCCTGCTGTGTTACAGATGACGATTGGGGAGTTTCAGCAGTGGATGGCTCGTTTGTCTGTGTCGGACATGGAGAGGGAGGTTTCTCAAGATCTTCTCGCCCGGTTGAAAGCTAAGGTCGAGGTTCTCTGTCGGGTCGGGTTGACCTATCTTTCTCTCAGCCGTGAGTCGCGTACTTTATCTGGGGGAGAGTCCCAGCGAATTTCCCTGGCCAATCAATTAGGCTCGCATTTGGTTGGCACATTGTATGTCCTTGATGAACCGACCATTGGATTACATGCCAGGGATACGGAGACATTATTGGGTGTGCTAAAGGATCTGGTCGGTCGTGGTAACACGGTGGTGGTCGTTGAACATGATCAGCAAGTGATGAGGCAGGCAGATTACTTGATTGAAATGGGGCCTGGGTCCGGTGCTAAGGGAGGGAACATTGTTTGTGAAGGGGTCCTCTCTATTTTCCAGAAAAATCGAAAGAGCTTGACGGCTCAATATCTTCGTGGGGAGTTATCGGTTTCAGTTCCTCCTCAACGGCGAGTTGGGCATGGGACTTGGTTGGTGTTGGAAGGGGCTCGTACCCACAATCTTCAAAATCTTACCGTCCAGTTTCCCTTGGGAATGCTGGTGTGTCTTACAGGGGTTTCAGGGTCTGGAAAGAGTACCCTTTTGAAACACACCCTATTCCCGGCCGTTGCCAGTCATTTAAAGGGGGGAATGTCCATGCCCTCACACCTTACGAGGGTCAAAGGATGGGATCAATTGGATTCGGTGAGGTTAATAGATCAATCACCTATTGGTCGTACTCCGCGTTCGAATCCGATTACCTATGTCAAAGCCTTTGAGAGTATTCGAAAACTGTTTGCAGCTATTCCTAGTGCGAGGCGGGCAGGATTGACCCCTTCTCACTTTTCCTTCAATTCCGGTCCAGGTCGATGTCCGCGCTGCCAAGGCAATGGTTATGAAAAAGTAGAAATGTATTTTTTAGAAGACCTCTATGTGACGTGTGAAGAATGTGAGGGACGACGCTTTCGCAAAGGAGTCTTGGCATGTCAATATCAGAATGTCTCCATTGATCAGGTGTTATCCATGACGGTGGAGGAAGCCCAAGAATTTTTTCCTATGGAGGACCTTCCTGGTCTGGCCAAACCCTTTGCGATTCTTCATGAGCTCGGCTTAGAGTATCTTCAACTTGGGCAATCCGCTACGACTCTTTCAGGGGGAGAAGCCCAGCGTTTAAAAATTGCGTCGGAGCTCTTGAAAATGAAGGGAAGGGCTCGAGGCCGATCTTCTGGAAAACGAATATCCCGGTTCAAAGCGAAGATGGGGGGTCCTTCTTCTGATGGTTCAGCTGTCCTTTCCTCCTCTCGGGAACAAGGAGAGCTCCACACAGGAAGGGGATTATATCTTTTTGATGAGCCAACTACAGGCCTTCATATGGATGACATAAACAAATTGTTGCGCGTGTTCAATCGATTAGTGGAGGCCGGTAATACTGTAGTCATTGTTGAGCATAATTTGGATGTGATTAAGTCCGCCGATTGGGTGATCGATTTAGGACCTGAGGGGGGTGATCGGGGAGGGCAAATTATTGCCCAAGGGCCGCTGGAAGACATTATTCAGGTTTCTTCATCTTATACGGGCCAAGCCTTAAAGGCTTATGGGGTCTAAAGTTTGTTGCCAAGATGGATGGGAGTTAGAACTCTGAAAAACCGTGGCTGATGAAGGATGCGGATGGGGAGGGGGATGGTTAGTTGAGACTGGGATCGACAGGCATATCCGAATAAATGTCATAGGCATTGCCCATGGATTTTAGGATATCACCCCATAGCCGGGACTGATCTCGATCAAACATATACGTAGAGTCGGCTGGAAGGGTTAACCAAGAGCCCAATTCCATTTCATTTTCCAACTGCCCTGGTGCCCAACCTGAATAGCCCATATAGGCCCGAAAGGCTTGTCGGGGTTTGGGCTCCTTAAGAATTCGTTCCAATATGTCCATGTTTCCACCAAGGTACACGCCATCAAATACATGATGGGTGTCCTGTGGTTCTTCTGGCACTCTATACAAAATGAGGAGGTGGTTTCGTTGAACGGGGCCACCGGAATACACGAAATGGTCTTGGCCTTCCAAAATGGGAACTTGCGGAAGAACCTCTGTAATTCCAATTTCTGTAGGACGATTGACCACCACTCCTAGGGCTCCATCTGGCCCATGTTCACATAAGAGAATAACGGATTGTCGAAAATTGGGATCTCGGAGGGAGGGCGTGGCGATAAGAAAAATACCTTTTTCAAGATTTGCATCCATAAGGTGATCCTACACGTGAACAAAAAGGCCCGCAAGGGGAAACCCCCAACGTGGGCCTCTCTTTTTCAAGCTACTCTGTAGACTCCAATGCCATCTTTTTAGCTATATTCGGAGGGGGGGATCAAAACCCCCTTTGGGTTCATTATCGGTCTGAGAAAGAGCGTCCTAAAGGAAGGGGAATAGGTGGTACTTTTTAGAGAATAGGGGTTGTTGATTCAGGTTGTCTCGGTGTCACTTTTAATGAGGGGAATATCTTTGGGGCTAACCTTTCTTGTTTGTCTTACTCTACCATGCATTTGCTTTTTTTCGCTATGAATTTCGGATGCAAGCGAGTAGGTGTGGCCACCCTTTCCTGTTAGGTTCGATAGTCTTTAAATTCCACTTCGGCATCCGGTAATTTAAAGAAAGCCCGCATTTGCTTGCGAACGGTCGCCCGTCCACTTTCATCTCCCAAATTCAATTGATACTCATTGATGACCATGGTTCTGGCCCCACCAGGTTTGTTCCATTCATTCCAGCAATTCGCACAGGTATTATCTTTAATCTCTCTTTCCAGTTTCCCTAAAAAGAGATTATCCGTCATTCTTTCGGCTGTTTGTTCACACTTTAAACATTGAATTTCTGGCATGATATCTATTCCCCACAATTAATAATGGTGATGTCAATATTTATGACAGGATGAGGGAAAATTTTACCACGTCGCAAGGGGTTTCACCAAGTTGGCGGGTCAGAGGTTTGACCTCCGCCAGGGATAGTGCTAGAAATAATCTTTCAACTATTAAGCGCTTCAGTTAAGGCCCGGATGGCGGAACTGGCAGACGCGCCGGACTCAAAATCCGGTTCTCGCAAGAGAGTGGGAGTTCGACCCTCCCTCCGGGCACCAAAGCCCCAAAGATGAATTTTTCCTGTATTTGAAGGATTTCAAATCGCTTAAAAAGAGAAAAAACATGGTGAATTTCCTAAAGTATCAGGTATTTGGAGTGGCAAATTTCCCTTACTGTTTTATTGTTTTTCCAGGCGCTTGACAGTCCTGGGGTAGATGACTATAGTTACACGATCTAGGCAAAAAATAGGATTTTTTAGAGCGTATCATAAGGTTATCATTTTCGTTATTATGATTATTAACTCAGACTTCCTAAGGAGGAGCCACATGCGGAAGTTAGCTTTTTTGGGAGCAGCAATTATTCTTGCAGGCTCGGTGGGCGTGGCCATGGCGCAAATTGAGCGGGCGCCGCAGCAGGTAGGGTTTGGAACCGGGGTCGGAGAGTCTCAAGGTGTCGGTGACAGGTCTCGGGTAATGGATGCGGGTGACTTTGGAAGGTACATCGACAATTTCCTTCGGACATCCACCATTCAGGGAGAGATCGTTGCCGTGAATAACGCCATGGGCAACTTGCTTCTCGATATGGGGGGAAGCTCCCATGACGAGCGACAGACTCTTAGGGGGGGGCTCAATTTGATGACCCTCTATTTTGATAGAAAAACCAACATGGAAAATATTAAAGCTGTTGGGGCACACGATTATGTCGCCGTTGCGGTTGAAGATGAAACCACCGAGGCCCAGCCGTTTGGCACGGGACGCAAGATGGTGCGAACTGTGTATGTTTTAGAGGGGAATCAATTGTTGGGTGGTGCCGACAATCCTGATTTCGGTGGTGGGTTTGGTCAAAAACCTGATCCTACGAACTTCCGAGGTATTTCAACTGCTACCGCGGGTTACTCGGGTGTTCCTATCGGTGGACTTCAAGAAGGAAATGTTTCTGGTGGTATCAAGTCTAGCCTTGGGGCCATCACTGGTGCCGCTCCTTGCTGGCAATGTGCCACTAAATCAGACACGGTCAATGATTTCCATACGGCCAAACATCAAGGTCCAACGGATTACGGTGCAAATCGAGCCAATTACACCAAGGGAACTCGTTAATTTCCCTTTCTGAAATTGACTATATTAGAGAGAGGCGTGCCAAATATTTGGTGCGCCTCTCTTTTTTTGTCTTGTTGTGATCTTAAAAAGTTTGAGGATTGAGATAAATATGGATGGGTTTTCTTCTGGGGAGGAGTTAGAAGCGCATGAAGAATTAGATTTGCGTGGGGTCCTGTGTCCCTATAATTTTGTGAAAACCAAATTGAAACTCGATATGCTTCATCCCGGTCAAATATTGTCTGTCATTTTGGATGAAGGTGAACCCATTCAAAATGTCCCTCAAAGTATCCGTAATGAAGGTCATCATATCTTACGCCAAGAAAATCTAGGGAATGTCCATCGGATATTTATTCGGAAACAAGAAACCGAAGGGTATTCTTAATTTTCGGTCGTTTTTCTTTTTTTCCCTGAGGGCCTTTTCCCCTCTCCTTCCACTACCACTGTCAGTTCGCCTTTCCATGTTCGTTTTTGGGAAACTTGAAGAATTTCCTCAGCAGTTCCCCTAAGAATTTCCTCGTACACTTTGGTTAATTCTCTCGTGATGACTATTCTCCGATCGCCTAAGGATTCCTTCAACATTTGCAACGTTTTGGGAAGTCGATGGGGGCTTTCAAAAAAAATGATGGTCTCTTTATGTTGCTGTAAGCTTTGTAAAAATGTGTTTCTTGCCCCAGACTTTCTTGGAAGAAATCCATAAAAGGTAAAGGAATCTGTGGGTAGACCGGATGCAGTCAACGCGGCGAGAGGGGCTGAGGCACCTGGGACAGGGATGACTGGAAGTCCATGGGAAATGGTACGAGAGACCAGGTAATATCCTGGGTCAGAAATCAAAGGGGTTCCGGCATCCGAAACGAGGGCAATGATCTGCCCCTCGTCCATTCTTTTAATAAGGACGGCCGTTTTCTCTTCTTTATTAAAGTCATGGTAACTGGTTAACGGGGTTCCAATTCCATAAAATGCACATAATTTTTGTGTCCTTCTGGTGTCTTCGGCTGCGATGATACTCGCTTCCTTGAGAATACGAAGCGCCCGTATGGTGATATCTTCTAAATTTCCGATTGGAGTACTAACGATATAGAGTGAGCCGGTCATGGGTTACTCGCTTCAATGAAGAAAATAATTAGCCTAGGAAGATCCTACATGGCTATTGAGGGAAAAGTCGATCAGGATTCTCCCTAAGTTATGTCGTGGCCGTCAGTGTTTTTTTTGATATTGGAGTAGGATAGTGAAAATGTGCAGATCATTGCTAGATTGACTCGGTACACAATAATCCACATGTAACGACGAAATTCTGACCAAGGGAGGTTGTGTGAAATTACCGGAATTTTCATATTGTCCAAAATGTGGTGGATCCCTGGGTTATCACACTATAAAAATTCAGGAACCCAAACGGTTGCAGTGCCAGGCCTGTCAATTTATTTTTTTCCTTGATCCCAAAGTAGCGGCAGGAACCATTATTTCTCACAAGGGACAGATCCTTCTTTTGAAGAGAGGCATTGAACCAAGTTATGGGAAATGGGTTTTCCCAGGGGGATTTGTTGATCGGGGAGAGAAACTTGAGGATGCGGCGATTCGGGAAACCCAAGAGGAATGTCTCATCACTGTAGCTATTAATCGTCTGTTAGGTGTGTATTCTTATGCGGAATACCCGGTGATTATCATTGTGTATGTGGCTGATCTCATTCGAGGTGAACCAGCGGTTGGGGATGAAACCTTAGAAGTGAAGTATTTTGATCCCTCCCATCTCCCTTGGGATGATTTGGCTTTTCCTAGTACTAATCAGGCGCTTCGTGACTTTTTGGCTCAGGAGGAAGATTCAAAAATTTGAAGCCCAGGCCCTCACTGCTATCCCGATCAAGCGTGAGCTGAAATCAGTGAGGTTTCTAGTTTGGGTCCTTTTTTCCCTCGCCATCCGCAGCGGTCTTTTCCTGTTAATTTTTTAATGCGTGTGGACAGGGAACTGCGAGGGCTGTCTTATGTGGAGAGCTATTTTTCTCGCCTCTTTTCCTTGGTGCCATCTGCCTTTCTTCTTTCCTTGACCTGGGAAAATCTGCTAACTATACTCCATGAAGGGTTTTAGTACCTAAAACATACATCATCTGTGAATGTAAGATTTTATGGCCACATTTTTTCTCCCATTGACCTTGGTTTTATATTTTATTGGGACCGTGTTGTTTCTCGTATACTTGGTTCGACGGTCTGAGCCCTTAGCCAAAACGGCTTTGGGTATCACCGGATTTGGGTTTCTGACTCATACTTGTGGGCTCACGCTTCAAATGTTCATGACGGGAGATTTTCCCATTGTGAGTTTTCATAAAGCGCTTTCCTTTTTTTCTTGGTCTTTGGTGTTGGTGTTTTTAGTGGTCGCCCTCCGAAATGGTTTGTACGTGCTCGGGGCATTTATTCTTCCCTTGTCTTTTTTGTCGCTCGTATCAGCTTCGGTTTTCCCTGTCGAATCACCGTCATTGCATCCTGTGTTTCAACTCGTATGGATTCATGTGACGTTAAGTATGTTAGGGACGGTGGGTTTCGCCGTCGCGTTTGCCTCAGGAATTATGTATTTGATGCAGGATCGATTACTGAAATCTAAGCAGTTTAACGTGTTGAATTTTAAGCTTCCTTCCTTGGATTTCTTGGATAACCTCAACCAACGGTCGATCTTTTTGGGCTTTCCTTTTTTAACCATGGGCATTTTAACTGGGGCGATTTTTGCACAATTAACATGGGGGTCCTATCTAAGTTGGAACCCAGAACAAACCTGGGCTTTAGTGACCTGGGTTTTTTATCTCATTGTATTGATGGGGAGAATTACGGTCGGATGGCGAGCTAAAAAAGCTGCGTACCTGACGGTGGTTGGCTTTGCGGGTGTGTTGTTAACCTTCTTGGGTGTAGTGTTGAAAGGCCAGGGTTCCCCCACGTAATGAATATTATTGCTGTTGGCCTCAGTCATAAAACTGCTCCTGTGGAACTTCGGGAAAAACTCGCTCTTCCCGAAAGCCGGATTGGTGAAGGATTGGGGCGATTGATGACCTATCCGAGTATCAAGGAAGGGCTGATTTTACAGACGTGCAATCGGGTTGAGGTGTTTGCGGTGGCTGACCAGGTGGAGCAGGGATTTTCAGCCATCCAGGAGTTTTTTGTGGACACCCATCTTTCTTTGTCGGCTGAACAACTCCTTCCTCATTTGTATTGGTATTCCGGGGAACGGGCGATCGCTCACTTGTTTCGGGTGGGCGCGAGCTTGGATTCGATGATCGTGGGTGAACCACAAATTCTTGGGCAAGTCAAAACGGCTTTTGAGCTGGCCTTAACGCATAACACTACCGGTGTGATTCTTAATAAATTAGTGAGGAAGAGTATTTCTGTTGCCAAACGTATACGAAACGAAACCCAAATTGCAGAGAATGCTGTTTCCGTCAGCTATGCCGCGGTTGAATTGGCTAAAAAGGTTTTTTCGAATTTATCAACGCGGACGGTGTTGTTAATTGGCGCAGGGGAAATGGCGAAATTAGCAGCTCGGCATTTGGTGAATCATGGGGTTCGACACGTTCTGATTACGACACGGGACTCTAAACGTTCCCAATCCATGGCTGAGCGGTTTAATGGATCGTCGGTTCCTTTTGAAGAGTATCGGGCTTCTTTGGGGAAGGCCGATATCGTGATTTGCTCTACAGGAGCTTCGCATTATCTTATTGGTCCTGAAGACGTGGCGCGAGCTCTGTGGGAACGAAAAAACCGACCGCTGTTTTTGATCGATGTGTCCGTTCCTCGCAATATTGATCCTGCGGTTCGTGATGTGGATAATGCTTTCCTTTTCGATATTGATGACTTAGAGCTTCATGTTGAACATAATCGAGAAGAACGCCTGCGAGAGGCAGAAAAGGCCGAATCGTTGGTGAAAGAGGAAGTCGTCGTGATGCAAAATTGGCTGAAGTCCTTAGAGGCGACTCCCACCATTGTGGCGTTACGGCAGCGCGCTGAACAGATTAAAGCAGCGGAACTGGAAAAAATATATGGACGGTTAGAGAATTTGTCGGACCAAGAACGTCTGGCAGTTGAAGGGATGGCCTCAGCCCTTGTGAATAAATTGTTACATGGATCCTTGGTCACGTTGAAATCTGCGGCACAATCCTCCAATGGGTCAGTGTATATTGAAGCGGCTCGACGGTTTTATTATTTGGAGGAACCCGCTTATTCTCTAGCAATCCAGGAAGGGGATTCAGCTTCCGAATCTAGGGCGGTGGAAGATGAATCAGATGTTGAAACGGTCATTAAAAGGAGGTCTTCTTCCTCCCCATCAGATTCAAGCTCGCACGCATCTGGACGTTAATTGAATTGTTCATGTTGTTGACGTGTCGCCTGCAACCCGCCATATTCGCTGTGCTTCCTGTTCCCACTCCAGTGTTGTTTTGGATGATGATTCCGAATCCCATTGTGCTCAGTGTGGAGCCTTGCTTGAACACAGTGGGTCTGGTGGAGGGAGTGGGTTGCTGTACGTGGTGATCATCATTGGATTTCTTGTTTTTCTTTTAAGTGCTTCCTATTACCGAGGTATGTTGGGAATGAAATCGGGAGTGCCAACTATTGTGTCAGAACCCGTTTCCGGGCACCCTTTTGAAAAGTTACCAGGTTCCCCCTAATCGACAAGGAGCATGAGGTATTTGTTGTTTGTTGCGTGGTTGGGACACAGAACATGGTAGGGCCTCGTTCTTCCATCATAATTGGAACGCGGGGAAGTCGTCTGGCTCTGTGGCAAGCTGAATTTATTCAGGCAAAAATTCAAGCCCTTGCTCCTCACCTCACGGTAACTCTTCAAGTCATTAAAACCAGTGGAGATAAGATTCTCGATGTTCCCCTGGCGAAAATTGGTGGCAAAGGGTTGTTTGTGAAAGAAATTGAGGAAGCGCTCCTTGCGAAGAACATTGATCTGGCTGTGCACAGTATGAAGGATGTGCCTTCAGATTTACCCAAGGGGCTTGCTCTTTTGAGTTTTCCCAAACGGGAAGACCCTCGTGATGCGTTGTTGAGTAGAACGGGGTTGATGTTACAGGATCTTCCTAAAGGATCACGAATTGGGACAAGTAGCCTCAGACGGCAATCTCAACTCCTTCGGGTTCGGCCTGATTTCTCTATTCAAATGTTGCGCGGGAATCTTGATACACGCCTTCGCAAACTTGATGAAGGAGAGTATGATGCGATTGTGTTAGCTGCGGCTGGGTTAAAGCGCTTGGGATGGGCTGATCGCATTACCGAGTATCTTTCCCCCGAAGTCTGTCTGCCGGCTATTGGGCAGGGGGCCTTAGGGCTTGAGGGTCGGGATGATGATCCTCAGGTCAAAGACCTTCTTCTTCAACTTGATGACCCCGAAACCCGAAAGGCAGTAGCCGCTGAGCGAAAATTCTTGGATCGGCTGGAAGGCGGGTGTCAGGTTCCGATTGCCGGCCTTTCCACGATTGTGGGTACGGAACTGACACTTGATGGGTTGGTGGCAGGGGTGGATGGCACGCAAATTATTCGTGATACTGTTCACGGGGCACTTGATGAGGGGGAAGCCTTAGGTCATCAGTTAGCGGAACGAATTATTGAGGCCGGGGGTAAGGAAATCCTCGATGAAATTTACGGGCGAACATGAAAGCTGAATTATCCACTAAGGGGAAAGTCTATTTGGTTGGGGCTGGGCCGGGTGATCCGGGTCTGTTCACGCTTCGGGGAAAGGAATGTCTGGAGCATGCAGATGTGGTGCTCTATGATAATCTGGCTAATCCTTGTTTATTAGACTATGCCCCGGAACATGCTGAGCGAATTTATGTTGGACGATGTGGAAGAGGGGCATATGTACCCCAAGAAGAAGTTAATCAGTTGATTTTGCAAAAGGTCCAGGAAGGGAAACAGGTCGTTCGCCTCAAAGGGGGAGATCCTTTTGTGTTTGGTCGAGGGGGAGAGGAAGCTGAAGTGGTCTCTGAAGCCGGGCTATCGGTAGAAATCATTCCTGGTGTGACCGCAGCCGTTGCGGTGCCAGCCTATGCGGGGATTCCGGTGACTCATCGAACGATGGCGTCTACGGTAACTTTTGTGACGGGACATGAAGATCCGACCAAAGGGGGAACGGCACTCGAATGGGCTCGTTTGGCATCATCAAAGGGGACCTTGGTGTTTTTGATGGGAATGAAAAATTTATCCATTATTGTGGAGCAATTAGTCAAAGAGGGAAAAGCCATGGATACCCCAGTGGCCATAATTCGCTGGGGGACCTATTCTCGACAACGAACAATAATCGGAACATTGGCAACCATTGTTGAGCAGGCTCAATCCCATCACATGGAGCCTCCCACGGTCATTGTAGTGGGTGAGGTGGTTACACTCCGAGATCGTCTGAATTGGTTTGAGTCTCGCGCATTGTTTGGAAAATGTATTCTTGTCACTCGAGCGCAGGGGCAAGCCAAAGAACTCTCACATTTACTGAGGACGTTTGGGGGTGAACCAATAGAATGCCCGACCATAGAAATTGTTCCGCCTGATAACTGGTCTGAGGTGGATCGTGTGTTAACGGAATTGTCCACCTATCAATGGATTGTCTTTACGAGTGTGAATGGAGTCCATTGGTTTATGGCCCGATTTCGTGAATTGGGGTATGATGCCCGAGCTTTTCATGGGATGCGAATATGCTGTATTGGGCCCAGGACAGCAGAGGAAATAACAAAATATGGGGTGAACTCAGATCTGATACCTGCAACCTTTCAGGCCGAAGGGCTGCTCGAAACCATGAAACCTTTAGTGAAACCTGGCGACCGAGTACTCATTCCCCGTGCCGCTGAAGCGCGAGATATCTTGCCGGATCAGTTACGAGAAATGGGAGCGGTGATTCATGTGGTCCCGGTCTACAAAACGATTCGTCCCCAGGTCGATTTTGAGGAGGTCAAATCAAAAATCAGAAATGGAGAGATTGATATTATTACCTTTGCCAGTTCCTCTACGGTTCGCAATTTTTGTGACATGTTTGAATCCTCAGAAGAGGTCACCTTGATGACCAAAAATATCTTATTGGCCTGTATTGGCCCGATTACCGCGAAGACGGTTGAAGAAAAAGGGTTGTCAGTGGGATTGGTAGCGGGGGAAAATACGCTTCATTCACTGGTGAATTCACTGGCTGAATATATGCGTGAAAGGAATGAATCAGAAATGTGAGTAGAAATTTTTCTGCCATATAATTGTGTATGGGGTTTTATTCTCAAAAGAGGAGATGACTATGGTTCCGGTGAAATCGTTTATGGTGCCAGCTGACAAATTTGTAAAGGTTGATCGTGATGTCAAGGTACGAGAAGCCGCAGAAATCATGAAGAATAATAATATTGGAAGTGTGTTTGTGACACGAGAGGGAGACATCATCGGTATCCTAACTGATACGGATTTAGTGAGACGATTAGTCGCAGTCGGTTTGGATTCTGCCACAACCACGGTTGAACAGATTATGTCTGCTCCGATCCTGATGATTGATGAAAATAAGACATTGCTTGATGCGAATGACTTGATGGCCAGGGAACATATCCGACACCTGGGGGTCTCTCAAGGCGAGAAATTGGTGGGCATGATCTCCGTTCGTGATTTGGTGGTGTTTTTAACCAATCTTCCCAGGAAATAATTCAGGTAGAAAGACCGATCATTAACCCCTTTTTTGTTGGTGATTAATATGGCTTTTCCTCAGGAACGGATGCGGCGCTTACGAGAACATCCAGCTTTGCGTCGAATGGTCAGAGAAACTTGGCTGCATCCTTCTGATCTCATTTATCCCTTATTTGTGTTGTCTGGAGTAGGTCGCCAAGAACCGATTGGTTCGATGCCAGGACAATTTCGATGGTCGGTGGATTTGGTGGTCAAAGAGGCTGCAGAGGCGTTGGGGCTTGGTATACCCGCGGTCATTTTATTTGGAATTCCAGATCATAAGGATGAACGGGGAACATCTGCTCATGACCCACAGGGAGTTGTTCCCCAAGCGATTCGGGCCTTAAAGGATCAGGTCCCTGGCCTCTTGGTTATTTCTGATATTTGTATTGATGAATATACGTCCCATGGTCATTGTGGCATTGTGGATCAAGGACGGATTCTCAATGATGAAACCTTGGTGGCTCTTCGCCTTATGGCAAAAATACATGTAGAGGCTGGAGCCGATATGGTGGCCCCCTCCGACATGATGGATGGGCGAGTGGCCGCTATTCGTGATGAATTGGATCAGGCTGGTTTCAGCGATATTCCTATTATGGCTTATGCCGCAAAATTTGCCTCAACCTTCTATGCTCCATTTCGAGAAGCGGCTGGATCGAGTCCAGCCTTTGGGGATCGCTGTTCCTACCAGATGGATCCGGCTAACGGGCGGGAGGCCATTCGTGAGGTCCTGTTAGATATTGAAGAGGGTGCGGATATTGTGATGGTCAAACCAGCCTTGTCTTATTTAGATGTGATTGCGCGTTTGCGAGAAGAGGTCTTACTCCCCATTGCAGCCTATCAGGTCAGTGGGGAATATAGCATGATCAAAGCCGCCGCGCAGTTAGGGTGGCTTGATGAATCGAAAGTCATGCTTGAAACTCTTCTGTCGATCAAACGGGCAGGTGCGGACTTGATTTTGACCTATTTTGCCAAAGATGCCGCGAAGGTTCTTAACGCATCATCAGCATGAGAGTCATCCAAGGACTTTCACATAATCTCTCTTTGTCCGATCCTGTTTTGACCATTGGAAATTTCGATGGCCAACATCGTGGTCATCTTGCACTGTTATCCGCGGTGGTGGAAACGGCAAAGCGGCAAGGAGGAACGCCTTCCGTTCTGACGTTTTCTCCTCATCCTTTTCAGTATTTTAAACCAGAAATTCCATTTCAGTTTTTAACGACTCGATATCAAAAGCTCACGTGGTTTGAGGAGAACGGTATGGAGGCTGTGGTGATACTTGAGTTCAATCGCGATTTAGTGGAGTTGAGTCCCGATCAGTTTATTTTTGATATTTTACGCGATAAGTTACATATTCGGACTCTGTTGGTCGGTCACCATTTTGTCTTTGGGAAGAATCGGACTGGGTCAACCCAAGATTTAATTCGACAAGGCCCACAAGCTAATTTTCACGTTCAAACGGTGACGCCTCTCCCAATCGATGGGGAAGTGGTGAGTTCAACTCGGATCCGGCGTTTAATCAATGAAGGAAAGGTGTGGGAGGCGTTTCGCTGTTTAGGTCGTCCGTATTCAGTGGGGGGGCACGTGATCACTGGGGAACAACGAGGGGAACAATTAGGCTATCGAACGGCTAATTTCCCACCTCCCTCCGAACGAGTCATTCCAGCGGATGGAGTCTATGTGACAACGGTTGTCGTGGAGGAAACGGTCCATGATGCGGTTACCTATATTGGTTCCAGGCCGACCTTTGGCCAGGGTGAGCGTTTGATCGAAGTTCATGTTCTCGATGCCTCTCCTACGTTGTATGGCCACCATATCAATGTGAATTTTTTGGATTGGATTCGAGGGGATCAAACGTTTCCTTCCCCTGAAGCTCTGTCAGAACGGATTTGTCAAGATATTCAGGTGGCGCGACAGAAACTACAGTCGTTCCCCAATAGAGAAAACCACAATTACTCTGAAATTTCTTCGAATGTTTGATCGTACTTATGATCCCTCCCAAAATTTTTGAACAACGAATCTTGTCTCGAACGTTGACTGATGGGCTTGTATCTGAGAACCAATCAGTTCTCCTGGCTGTATCAGGGGGGGCGGATTCCATGGCCTTATTAGTGATGTTTCTCGCGTGGCAACAAACAATTACCCTAACCCTTGGGGTGTGTCACATCAATTATGGGTTGCGCGGGGAGGAATCAGATCGAGATGCCAAATTTGTCGAACGGTTTTGCGCTCGAACCCAGATGCCTTTTTTCCTGCACCGAGTGGATCTTCAAGCGACTTCTCGTTGTGGAAAGGGCAGGTCATTTCAAGATGTGGCTCGGGAAATTCGCTATGAGACATTGATTCAAGATGCCAAGAATTGGGGCGCAGATAAAATTGCTTTGGGACATACCCAAGATGATCAGGCTGAAACGGTTCTGATGCGAATGCTTCGAGGGGCTGGAACATTGGGTTTATCAGGCATGTGTTCCATCCGGTCTGGCCATATTATTCGCCCGTTGCTTCATAGCAGTCGAGGTGAAATTCTTGCGTATTTGAAAGGAAAGGACGAGGGGTATTGCGAGGATTCGAGCAATCGAAAAAATATCTATTACCGGAATAGAATACGGCATGAGGTGATTCCCGTCCTTGAGCAATGTAATCCTCAGCTCAAAGTGACGCTTTCTCGCCAGGCAGATATTCTTCGTGCGGAAACAGAATACTTAGATGAGAAGGCGATTGAGGCTTTTGAATTGGTGGTTGACTATAGGCAATTACACCAGTGTAGCCTTTCACGAGAAAAATTTTTGAGGCTTCCTCTTGCTCTGCAACGTCGCGTGTTGGTCAAAGTGTTTCAACGACTGACAGATAAGGCTACGGCACCCCGATTTGATACGATCGAGGAAGTAATTAGCTCGGTTCGTAGAGGGCATTCCGGATGGTCAACGCATCGAGAAAGTCTAAGGATTTCGAGAGATTATGATGTGATTTCTTTTTCACAGGTTGCTGTGCCTACCTTAGCTCAATCTTCCCGGTTGCCGGAACACATGAAATTTTCCCTTTCAACACCTATAAAATGGTTAAGAACGGGGCAAATCCTTCAAGGGCATCTAGAAACATACCATGGACAAGATCTTTCCGGACATCCATGGGAAGCCTGGTTTGATGCGGCTCTCTTTTCACCCGATCTTATTCTGAGAACCTGGAGATCAGGCGATGTGTTTTATCCATTTGGGTTACAGGGTAAACGAAAAAAAATCCAAGATTTTTTCACGGATATCAAATTGAGTCGTGAGCAACGGTCCCAAGTCCCCCTTCTTGTGGCTCCTGAAGGCATTTTATGGATTGGCGGGTATCGGGCTGATGACCGATTTCGGGTGACGGCATCCACACGGGAAATGCTTGCCGCCACCATTTGTCGAGAGGAGAAGTCATAATACATGGAAAAAATATTTGGACGGCCTTTGATTACTCAGGAACAGATACGGAGCCGGGTGAAAGAACTTGGTCGACAGATTACGACCGATTTGCGTGGGGAAAAGGATCTGTTGCTAGTAGGAATTTTAAAAGGGGCATTTGCCTTCTATGCTGATTTATGCCGGGCCATCCGTTTGCCTGTCACGGTCGATTTTTTAGTGGTCTCAAGTTATCGATCTCGTTCGACCACCTCTGGGAAAGTCAAAATTGTGTCAGATTTGACAGAAGAGGTAAAAGGACGGACCGTGCTCATCGTGGAGGATATCGTGGATTCCGGCTTAACTCTTGACAACCTCATCAAGACCTTTTCTAAAAAGAAACCCAAACAAATTGTTACCTGTGCTTTACTCAGTAAGCCTAGTCGTCGACAAGTAAGAGTAACTGTCGATTATGTGGGTTTTGAAATTCCCGATACCTTTGTGGTGGGTTATGGGCTTGATTATCAGCAGAAATACCGCAATTTGCCGTATATAGCCTCATTAGAAGGTGAAGTGGACTCAGATAATCAATGATTTTCCTGTAAATTTGTTGTTTTGGTGATACTCACATGGTAGAATTCGTGAGAATTCCTGTGAAAATAAAAGGGCTTGCCGGCCCGAACACATAGAGGTTTAGGAGGCATCGAATGAATTCAAGGGTTAAGAATTTGCTGTTTTGGGTCGTGGTTGGACTGTTCATGATTTTATTGTTTAATTTATTCACAGTCCCCGCTCAGGCCCCAGAAGATGATGTAATGTTTAGTGAATTTATGACCCATCTTGATCGTGGGGAAATTGCTAAAGTTACCATAAAAGAAAATCATATTAGCGCTATTTTAAAGGATGGTACACGGATACGGACGTATACGGTGGAGTACCCTGATTTGGTCAAAGTCCTTCGGGAGCGGTCGGTTCAGATTGAGGCAAAGCCCCCTGAGGATAGTCCTTGGTATATCACCTTCCTGGTCACCTGGGGGCCATTTATTTTATTTTTGGGGCTGTGGTTCTTCCTCATGCGTCAAATGCAAATTGGGGGGAACCGAGCGTTGTCTTTCGGAAAAAGTAAAGCTCGGATGATGACAGAAGATAAAAAGAAAACTACGTTCAACGATGTTGCTGGTGCAGATGAAGCTAAACAAGAAGTTATGGAAATCATTGAGTTTTTAAAAGATCCTCAAAAGTTCCAAAAATTGGGAGGGCGTATTCCCAAAGGGGTCCTAATTATAGGCCCTCCTGGTACCGGAAAAACCTTGTTGGCCAAGGCCATTGCGGGAGAAGCGAGCGTGCCTTTTTTCCACATCAGCGGGTCTGATTTCGTCGAAATGTTTGTGGGGGTAGGCGCTTCAAGAGTTCGGGACTTATTTGAACAGGGGAAAAAACATGCCCCCTGCATCATATTTATTGACGAAATTGATGCCGTTGGGCGGTTACGTGGTGCGGGATTAGGTGGAGGGCATGATGAGCGAGAACAAACGCTTAATCAGCTGTTAGTGGAAATGGATGGGTTTGACACCACTGAGGGGGTCATTCTCGTTGCGGCCACGAACCGGCCGGATGTGTTGGATCCTGCGCTCCTTCGACCAGGACGATTTGATCGGCAAGTGGTCGTGAGTCGTCCCGATATCCGTGGTCGTTTTGAAATTCTGAAGGTCCATACCAAAAAAGTCCCAGTTGATGAAAACGTGAACCTTGAACAAATTGCCAGGGGAACCCCAGGATTTTCTGGTGCTGACTTGGAAAATCTGGTCAATGAGGCCGCCTTATGGGCTGCTCGACTAGACAAAAAAGTCGTGGAAAACGTTGATTTTGAAAGTGCGAAAGATAAAGTGATGATGGGGGCTGAACGGAAGAGTATGGTGTTCAGTGATGAGGAAAAACGAACTACCGCCTTTCATGAAGCAGGTCATGCGTTAATGGCCAAGTTATTGCCGGGAGCAGATCCTGTGCATAAAGTGACCATTATTCCTCGTGGTCGGGCCCTGGGCATGACGATGCAATTACCCATTGATGATCGGCACAGCTATTCCAAAGAATTTCTTTTTAACACGCTGGCCATTCTTCTTGGTGGTCGTGTGGCAGAAGAGTTGATCCTCAAACATGTGACGACTGGGGCCGGAAATGATATTGAACGAGCGACGGATCTGGCGAGAAAAATGGTCTGTGAATGGGGAATGAGCGATAAGCTGGGTCCGCTCACCTTTGGGAAAAAAGAGGAAGAAGTATTCTTGGGCCGTGACTTTGGGACCCGCCGGGACTTTAGTGAGCAGATAGCCTTAGAAATTGATCATGAGGTCAGGAGACTTATTGTCGAAAGCTATGAACGCACCAAGCGTATGTTGACCGAACATATTCACACGTTGCGAGCGTTGGCTGAAGCTCTCTTGGAAAAGGAAGTTCTTGATTCTCTAGAAATTGATCAGATTGTGAATCAAGGTAACTTTGTGGAAGAGCCTACACCGGCTCAAGTGTAATTAAGCGGTTTATTCCTTTAGGGAAAAGGTTTGGGGGACTATCTCCTCATTCCTTTTCCCTTTTTTCTTTATCCTTCCTTCTTAATTTCGTACAATCTTCACCATTCTCATGTAATTCCAATATTTCTCAAGAAATTGACAATAATGACCGACAATTTCAGTAATCTCCGGTAGGGAAAGGGATTCCCCAAACGTGGCTGAACCAGGAGTTGAGTTAGGCCGGAATGGGTTCCGGGCTGGAGATAATTTCCTATCCGTAGAACAACATGTCTTGGTCATGGGAATTCTGAATATCACCCCTGATTCGTTTTCAGATGGTGGAAAATATTTAGACCCATCTTTGGCCGTTGATCGTGGGTTACTCTTGGTTGAGAATGGTGCAGATATTCTCGATATTGGTGCGGAATCAACCAGGCCTGGTGCGGAGGAAGTTGAAGTTTCTGAAGAAATTCGGCGGATCACACCAGTTCTCCGAGAATTAGGGCGACGAATTTCTATTCCTATTTCGATTGATACGACCAAAGCCGCTGTTGCCCAGGTCGCCTGTGATTTAGGCGCGGTTATTGTGAATGATATCAGTGCTTTTCGAAAAGATCCGGGTATGGTCAATACGGTGGCACGGGCAAAAGCCAGCGTGGTGATTATGCATATGAAAGGAACCCCTCAATCCATGCAGTCGCTTTGTCAGTACGAAGATGTCGTGGAGGAGGTACATGGTTTTTTACGTGAGCGGATTCAGGTGGCTAGGGATGCGGGAATTGCTGAGGATCAAATTGTTGTTGACCCAGGAATCGGTTTCGGGAAAAATACCTCTCAAAACTTAATGCTTTTGAAAAAACTTGCAGTATTGAAAGAGTTACGGAAACCTATCCTTGTAGGTGTATCCCAAAAATCATTTATTGGGCATGTCTTAGATAAAGCGGTTGGTGATCGAATGATGGGAACAGCGGCGGCTGTCACGATGGCAGTCCTACAGGGGGCATCTATGATTCGTGTCCATGATGTGGGGCCCATGCGAGAAGTCATCACCATGGCTAAGGCTCTCAGGGATGTTGAGCCCAATTTAGTTTGAGCGAGGAGGAAGTATGCGGAAGTTGTTTGGGACAGATGGAATTCGAGGGGTTGCCAATTTAGAACCTATGACATGTGAAACGGCCATGAAGTTAGGTCGAGCGGCCGCTCATATGTTTAAGCGGCGGAAAGGTCGCCATCAGATTGTGATTGGGAAGGATACCAGACTGTCAGGATACATGCTTGAGTCGGCATTAACGGCAGGCATTTGTTCCATGGGAGTTGATGTATTAGTCGTGGGGCCTATGCCCACGCCCGCCGTGGCGTTTTTAACCCGGAGCCTCCGAGCTGATGCTGGGGTGATGATTTCCGCTTCTCACAACGCGTATCAGGATAATGGCATTAAGTTTTTTTCGAGTGATGGGTTTAAACTTCCCGATGAACTCGAACAACGCATAGAAGACCTCATCCTATCCGATGAAATTGAACATCTTCGGCCTACAGCCGGTGAGGTTGGGAAAGCCTATCGGATTGATGATGCGGAAGGTCGGTATATTGAATTTGTGAAACGCTCCTTGCCTAGAGAAATGGATTTTCAAGAGATGACGGTGGTGTTAGATTGTGCCAATGGGGCCGCCTATAAGGTGTTTCCGAAGGTCATCCGTGAATTGGGCGCGAAAGTGATTGTCATCGGAGACCTCCCGAATGGAACCAATATTAATGAAAAATGTGGGGCTGTCTATCCCGAGAAACTGCAAGAAGCTGTTCGTTCCTATAAAGCGGATATTGGGATTGGGTTAGATGGTGATGCCGACCGGGCCATATTTGTGTGTGAAGAGGCTCAAGTCGTGAATGGGGATCATGCGATGGCCGCGTTTGCTATTGACCTCAAGGGGCGGGGGCGATTGAATCAAAACACCATTGTTGGGACGGTCATGAGTAATTTTGGATTTGAATTGGCCATGAAGCAACATGGAATCAATTTGTTACGAACACCGGTAGGTGATCGATACATTTTAGAACGAATGTTAGCTGAAGGATATAATTTAGGGGGCGAACAATCCGGCCATATGATTTTTTTAGATTACAATACGAGTGGCGATGGCTTAATTTCTGGCATCCAAATGTTAAAACTCATGAAGCGATCTGAAAAACCATTGTCTGAATTATCACGGTGTATGGAACCTGTGCCTCAAGTGCTATTGGGTGTTCCGGTTCATGAAAAACCTGACCTGGAAACCGTTCCACACCTTCAGGAAGCCATTCAGGCATGGGATAGTCGCCTCAATGGTACCGGAAGGATTCTCATTCGGTACTCGGGAACAGAACCTCTGTGTCGTGTGATGGTCGAAGGTCAAGATGACTCTCTAATCCGACAGGCGGCAGAAGAGCTCGCCGGGCTCATTCGTTCGTCTATTGGCTAATGAACAGATAACGTCTTTCTTTCCCCAACCATTCGTGGTCCATTACTCTCTTCTGGCCTTTCTTATTGGGCTTGTCTGCGGTGCCTACCTTCCATTTTTTCCTATAAGTATTTTGTTGTTGTGTGTTGGTCTCGCCTTTCTATCATGGTGGTATGAACGGGTAGGGCGAATTTCTCTCGTTCAAAGTCTGTGTTTGTTTGGGTGGCTTCTCATTGGGATCGTGTATTGGTCTATAGGCAGTCTACCCTCATCTTCTTCCCTGCTCCATCAATCAGAGCGAGATAAGGTCACGCTTTCTGGTGTGGTGGCTGGACCTATCCGACATTCCCAAGATCGGGTCAGTTTTACCATTCGGGTTTCTACTCTTGAGCGGCAAGGTCAAACGAGAAGTGAAACAGGATTGGTAAGAGTGACATGGAGAAACCCGGATCAATCGGTATTACCCGGCTATGAGATACACCTCACGACCCGCTTGCGGCCTCCATTTGGGACCATGAATCCTGGTGGGTTTAATTATGGAGAATATCTCAAGCGAAAGGGAGTTGGAGCCGTGGCTTCAATAACAGGTCCCAAGGGAATTCACACTTCCCAGAGGGAGTCTGTCTCGTTGGTGGAGGATATCCACACTCATGTGGCCCGGTGGAGGGAGCGAATTCGTCTCGTAGCCAGCCAGACTCTCCAAGGTCCGGCCTTAGGGCTCTTTTTAGGGATGATTATTGGGGAACAGGGTTTTATTCCAGTAGCCGTACGTGATGCGTTTATGGCGACAGGGACCGTCCATATTATCTCCATTTCCGGATCTCATTTAGGCTTGTTAGCCTTTCTGAGTTTCATGATCGTCAAAGTGTGTTGCCGACATTTGCCCATTGCGTGGTTTGAGGGACTTGTGCGCCGAATAACCCCCACACGTTTGGCTATCCTTTTCACGATTCCACTTGTGGTCTTTTATACCGCCTTAGCCGGATCGGAAGTTCCAACCGTCCGTTCTCTTATTATGATTTTGGTATTTTTCTTGGCCTTATGGTTAGGGCGGGAGCGAGACATTCTGGGGGCGTTGAGTATTGCGGCGTTTCTGATCTTGGGATATGAGCCACAAGCCATTTTTGATATTTCATTTCAGCTTTCCTTTGTTGCGGTGCTGGCTTTGGGGCTGGTGTTGAAACAACAAGTACCCTCTGGCCTTGAGGAAGAGACGGAGGAAACCACGAAGTCTCGAGTCATAGGTTGGGTCAAAGCCTATTGGCGAATAACTCTCGCGGTCACATTGGCCACTGTTCCCCTGGTGGCTTGGTATTTCAATCATCTTCCTTGGTTGGGTGTGGTGGCTAATATTTTGGTTGTGCCTTTGGTCGGGTTTATTTTTGTCCCGCTTGGATTACTCTCAGCCGTGGCAACGTTGTTTTCAGGGATGGAGAGCCTCCCGTTCGGATCTATCAATCAATGGGTGTTAAACGTTCTCATTGAACTCAACGCCCTTTTGGCCCAGATTCCTTTCGCCAAATGGCCTGTGGCATCCCCAGCATTACTAACCATGATCGTGTTTTATATGTTCTTGATCTATGTTCTGACGGCCAAGGGGAATACACCTCATCGATGGATCTGTGGCATAGGAATCGTGACAATCCTCTTGGCGTGGGCTGGGTCACCACGTTGGGCCTGGGAACCTGGCACCTTGCGGGTATCATTTTTGGATGTAGGGCAAGGTGATGCGACGCTCATCGAATTTCCTCAAGGGCCCACCATGCTTATCGATGCGGGGGCGGCGTTTGAACGATGGGATTATGGGCGCATGGTTGTGGGTCCGTATCTCTGGGATCGGGGAATTCATCGTCTGGACCACGTCGTGGCCACCCATCCACAAATTGATCATATTGGTGGGTTAGATTGGATGGTACAAAACTTTGAAGTAAAAAAATATTGGAGTAATGGCGTGCTTCGGGATAAACCATTTTTCTACAATTTGCAGGGAACGTTGGATGAGAGGCAACTGGACCAGGGAATTGCTGAAAAGGGAACTGTCATGTATCAAGATAGATTCTGCAAGGTTCAATCATTGAATCCTCCCAAACAGGATGCCTCAAAAGTCGTGTCTGGGAAAAGTTCAAAAAGTGGCACCGACTTAAATAATCAGTCCGTGGTGATCAAACTAGAATGTGGGCAGCATTCATTTCTTTTTCCAGGAGATATTGAAATTGAGGGGTTGGATCGTATGATGCTGGAAAAAGAATATGCCAATGTGACAGTAGTGAAAATTCCGCATCATGGGGCCAAAAGTTCGTTCCGGCGTGAATGGATTCAGCAATTACACGCGCAAACTGCCGTAGTATCAGCAGGACGACACAACCGCTATGGGCATCCCGCCCCTGTGGTTGTCCAGGCCTATGAAAATCAAGGCATGGCGGTGTATCGAACCGATCAGGATGGTGCAGTGTGGATTGAAGGAAAGATGGGGTCGCCGCCGCTGGTGGTACATACCGCCCAAAATAGTGAGTTCGTCCAGGTGCCCCTCAACGGAGAAATAGGGAACAGGGAAGGTGAAAATTGGAATCGGTTATGGATGCGATTAATTGGAGCCATCTGATTCAAAAAGGGAAGAGAATATTTCAGGGACTGTTGAAAAAAACCACCAGCGGCGTTCTCATTGCTGGAAGGGCTCAACGTACACAGTGTACGCCTCGCCCTTCTCGCGGCTTGCGGCCTTGCTGGACGGCTATTTTCAACAGTCCCTGTTCCTGTACTGTATTCGGGTATATGGCAGGATCAACCTGCTTTCGAGGAATATTTAAATTATTCAACAGGCCTTTTACGATTCCTAATTCGCGAGTTCAAACGGGCAACGTCTGTCTGGAAGGAGAGGTAACTCTGGAAAATCTTTGAAGGAATCTATTGAAAGTTGAGAATGTGGAGGGCCTCAAAAATCTGTCTGGAATGAGAAAGAGGTTTTTGGCTAAGAGTCTGAAGGGCATCTTCTACATAAGTGGACTTTCGCATGCCATTAAGTACACAGGTAATGCCTGGGGTGCTGGTAAGGGTCAGAAGGGATTTCTGAGCAAACGGTACTGACTCGTAGTCTGGGGGGAGCAGGGGGTTTATGACGTTGGTGATTTTTTCGATCACAAGTCGATTTTTTTTAGAAGCTTCACGGTGCATGAGTTTCAAACAGGTGAGCAATTCAGGAACATAACGGTCCCGCCAATGTTGCCATATTTCCGCATTATCTCCAGAAATTTGCTTGTTCCCCACCTGGAACACTTGGTTGATGTGAGGTGCAATCATTTGGGTTTCAAGCTGTTCCCAATGTTGGAGGTTCTGAATGCCTCCCCGAAGGCGTGGGAGTTCTTCGGACCATCGGAAAAAGTCAACAGGTTCTAGGCCTTTCCCTGAGTAAGGAATCAGTGGAGCAAACTCCTTTCGATATTCTTCCTCGAGCTTGGCCAAAAGAGGAAGTTGTGTCTCAAATGTTGAGGATTCTTCTTGAATGACAGGGTCAGCTAACCGAAAAAGTCCTCCTTTTTTTGAGAGAATCGCATTCAGAGGGCGATTGACCAAAATCCCAATATGGGCCTGTTCGGCAAACTCAAGAGTGGTCTGTGAATGGTTCTCCCCGGTATTGGGAGTCAGGGTGGCTCCTGCCTCAAGCACATTCATGGGTAATTGTAAGACTCGAAAGTGGTGAGTGGGGGCACCAAATGTCTTGGCGGCCTCCTGCGCAGCCTGAAGCATGTGTGACAGAGATGTGGCTTCTGGATTGTCAGGGGTGTGAGTACAGGTATTGGAGGACACACCATAATATTGGATTCGTCCCTTGGCGACTTGTTCTTCAAAATACACAAAAGCCTGTTGGAGCCGTCGATAAAATTCACGCCGAATGTCTTGAAGGGTACTTTCAGGGACAGATGATTTTGTACTTTTGGCATCGGTAAGAAAATATTCGGGGTTGTGAAGAAGACAGATATCGAGAGTTTCAAGACCCAATCGATCTAACGAGTTGTCCAGTTGATCATTGAGAAAAGTCGGGTGAAGGCAATGCCAAAGGCCTTCTTGGTATTTGACGATTTCGGGATAGGGCTGGCCTGCTTGTTCACGAGCTTCGGCTTGTTTGAGGTTGTGCCCTTGAATATAGCCAATCTTCGACACGAGGATAAATTGTTCGCGAGAGAATGTGTGTGTAGAAATGAGTTGATTGAGTACCTTGCCGATCAGCTGTTCACTCCCACCATCACTATAATTGGTAGACGTATCAATAAGGTTGCATCCTCCGTTGAGTGCCTGGTGGAGCGCCTGTTCATGTTCTTCATTTCCGAGAGTCACGCGATAGCTGCCAAAGCCAAGTCTGGAAGTTGTCAAGTGGGTATTGCCCAAGGCTGTATAGCCGTCTGCTGAAAGAGAGTGGGGAAGCATCGCGTTGAGCATATGGGACACGTAAGAGGAGGTGCCTTCAGGTGTGGCATGCCCAGGCATCCCCGCTACTTTCAAATTGGATATAGCAGGATGCGGGGAGGGACTGGTAGAGTGGGAGAGACCACTGAGGGCCAAGTTGGCTTCTTGGGCATCGGTAATGGGTGCCTGACATGAAAAGTTTTGGCAGATAAAGAGAGCCGCTTGCCCATTGATTACATCTTTTCCTCGAAGAAGAGGGTGGTCGGGCTGCGGAGTCAAAGGATCATAATGCGCAATGATTCGGTTGGGAAGAAAATGGTGATGAACAATATTCTTGAGTGCTTCGTAATCGGAATGACCTGGAGTGCCGATAAGGGCTAATTCCACGGGGCCTCGTAAAAGAAGGTCCAAGGCGATGAGGCTTTTGGCAAAGCCACGAGAAATTTGGGCGATGTGATGCCCATAGGCACGAATCGCTTTCACCGCGGCTTCTCGATAATCATCACGCCCAAAATGAAACGACAGGCGAGCCAATGCCATGGCTGCCACCGCATTGCCACTGGGAGTTGCCCCGTCTGGACCCTCGCGCCCACGGATGATGAGTGTTTCATGATCGTGAGCGGTAGTATAGAACCCTCCCTGTTCTTGATCCATAAAATCGGCAATCATGCGGTCAGTTAAACGCTGAGCTTCTGAAAGAAATCGAATAGGTCCCCCTGCCTCAAAGATATCAATACAGGCTTCCACCAGATAGGCGTAATCCTCAAGGCAGGCAAAGAGGTGGGCTTTGCCATTCCGATAGGTACGGTAGAGGCCCCCATCTGGCCGAGAAAGCGTCGTGAGTAAAAAGTCTGCTGCCGTTGATGCTGCAGTGAGATAGCGTGGCTCACCAAACACCCGGCTTCCTTCCGCAAGAGCACCGATCATCATCCCATTCCAGGCCGTAATAATTTTGTCATCTAATCCAGGAGGAACGCGGGTTAATCGGTTTTGATAGATCAGTGGGCGTATACGATCCAAGGATTTCAAAAGCTCCTGGGCAGAACAGCCTACTTCCTTACCCACCTGGTCCAAAGACTGAGGGGTGTTGGGTATAGATTTCCCTTCCCAATTGCCTTGCTGCGTAATGTCGTAAAAGGCGCAGAACCGTGTAGCTTCTTCCTTTTCTTGGACGATGTGATGAATTTGCTCTGGGGTCCAGACAAAAAACTTTCCCTCTTCGCCTTCTGAGTCGGCATCAGTGGCTGAATAAAATCCCCCTTCAGACGAAGTCATTTCGCGGAGAATGTATTCAAACGTGTCCGTCGCTACCCGTTGATAAGCAGCATTCTGCGTCACTTGGAAGGCTTCAACATAGGTACGAGCGAGGAGGGCATTGTCGTACAGCATTTTCTCGAAATGTGGAACAAGCCATCGGTTATCAGTGGAATATCGTGAGAAGCCGCCGCCAATGTGATCGTACATTCCTCCCGCTGCCATTCCGTCTAAGGTTTTCGTGATGATATGCAGCGAATGATTATCTTGGGTTTGGGAGTATTGACCAAGAAGAAAAGACAGCCCGGTGGCTGGAGGAAATTTTGGAGCGGTGCCAAATCCACCATATTGGGGTTCAAAGTGCTCGGCGAATTGGTCAATTGCGGATTGAATGGCCTCCTTCCCTACGGTCATGGGGTGAGTTGATTGGAGGGAGGCTTGTAAACGGCTGGTGAAACTGGAGGCTTGTTTGACAACGTCTTCTCGATGTTCCGCCCATCCTTCAGATATTTTCTGGAGAATGGTAGAAAATCCTGGTCGCCCCCATTTGTCAGTTGGGGGGAAATAGGTGCCGGCAAAAATAGGTTCTTGCTGGGGGGTCAGAAACACAGTCATCGGCCATCCACCATTCCCCTGGTTCATGGCAATGGTAGCTTGCATGTAAATTTCATCAAGGTCAGGTCGCTCTTCTCGGTCGACTTTTATGGGAACGAAGTGGGTATTCATGAGATCGGCAATGGCCTGATCTTCAAAGGATTCTTTTTCCATGACATGACACCAATGACATGCTGAATACCCAATAGAAAGCAGAATGGGTTTTTGTGTGTCCCGAGACAGGTTGAGGGCTTCAGGACCCCAGGGATGCCAATCAACCGGGTTATAGGCGTGCTGTAGGAGGTATGGGCTCGTTTCGTGAATCAGACGATTTGGTGGTCGTGAAGGTTCAGAATTCATGTCCGCACCGTATCATTGCCTTCCGAGAACGGTCAATGTTTGATGAAAAACTAAGACGTTCTCTGAAAAAAATAATAACAAAACCTTCATGGAAATGGGATGCGAATACGAAGCACCAGATGAAGAAAAAAGATGGAGACCATGATGATGTAGGCTTTGGTCTTGGTGTTTAGGACATCGCGAATTCATCGCGGCGCGTAGGTCTCCAATCTATTGAAATGATGTTGAAAATCCCTCTCAGCGAATTTGAGAAGGATACTCATGATTAAGGAGAACAACTTAGATATTTCTATTGACCTGCCGATAAGTATAGAAGTAGGATGAAAACAGGAAAGAGAAAAAAAGCCAAAGTGCAGCATCCAAAAAATCGAATATTTTCTGTGAACAAATACTAGAAAAAGGAGGCCGGTATGAAAGCCAAAGAGGGTGTCGTTAATCTACTGAACAAAATCCTAACCGAAGAATTA
>CAZKRH010000104.1:0-3869 GCA_964555115.1 uncultured Nitrospiraceae bacterium
GGATGATATTCAAGTCTACCGTGACGATTCTCGTACAGAAGTGTTAACCACCGTTCATACCCTTCGGCAACAACTGGAAAAAGTGGCAGGTCAATCCAATATGGCCTTGGCAGATTTTATTGCGCCACAATCGAGTGGAAAGGCTGATTATATGGGAGGGTTTGCCGTCACCGCCGGATTGGGAGTGGATGCGGTGTGCAAAAAGTTTGAACTAGATCATGATGATTATAATTCCATCATGACCAAAGCCTTAGCCGATCGTTTTGCGGAGGCCTTGGCAGAGTGGCTCCATCAAGAGGCTCGACGTGAATGGGGATACGGAAAAGACGAACAATTTTCTAATGACGATCTCATTAGTGAAAAGTACCGGGGGATTCGTCCGGCCCCAGGGTATCCTGCTTGTCCGGATCACACCGAAAAACGAATATTGTTTGATCTGTTGGGTGCGGAGAAGGCGACCGGAATTGAATTAACCGAAACCTATGCCATGTTCCCTGCCGCCTCGGTAAGTGGTTTTTATTTTGGTCATGAACGAGCCAAATATTTTGGCGTAGGCAAGATTAATCGTGATCAGGTCGAAGATTACGCCAAACGAAAAAACATGGACCTGCCTACTGTCGAACGATGGCTCTCGCCTAACCTTTCGTATGATCCATAAAAAAAGGAGGGGAATGGCTTGCGGGCATTCCAGTTTAGCGTGCGGCCTGGATGTTGCGGCGAATTGTGAGTGAATCGCTGCAGGTGGTGGCTCGCCGTTTTAGGATGTTCCCCCACGGATCTCTCATATCCAACGGGCTCTTGAGAGTCATGGGCTCAGTCGGTGGCTGGGCCCAAGCCAAAAACTGTATTAAGTCTAGCAACGACCCCACTTATTTCAACTAGGATTTTTTCCCAAGGGCAGTCATTTCTCAACAATCACTCAATCGGCGATCACTCGTACGGTAAGATTTCTCAATCATCGCCCACGCAAGCGGCCAACATTTCCGTACTCCCACTGAGGTCCTCGCCCGAGTCCCAGGTGTTGCACTTCAACTTTGAATTCACCCTAAAGGCCCCAAGCCACCCCCCACCTTGCTTTCAGGAGTGGTTGGCATGGATTCGGCTTAAGTCCCAAATGGTCTCGGAATGTTGCCGATTATAACTTCGCGATTTCCCGCTGGGTCATAGCTTTGGCCACCACAGCGTGGAATTCGGTTTCCTTAACCGGTTTGACCAGATAATTGCCAATCAACCCACCCTGCACCAAGCTGGAGACTTTCTCCGTTTGTGACACTTGGGCCTGCATCCGAGCCTCGTATTGCGCCACGATCCAGAGGAGCTTGGAGGCCACACCTCCCAGCACCTCGACTTGTTCGGGCTTATGCTTCCCAATAAGTTGTGCCATCTCCGGGTTCCCAGTCACGTCCACAATCAGATTCACACCATTGTGGGCTATCAGACTCGCAATATCTTCCCAGACAGGGACCCCTAGTTCACGGGCGCGTGTCAATCCAGGCGCAGAAGGATATTTATCGGCGATGCCGACAATTTCTATATCAGGAAGGTGACTCAACAGATCGAGGAAAGCCGTCCCGCCTTTTCCGGCTCCGAGAATGACGATCTTTGTTTGCTCAGGGTCGCTCCGAGCAGGGTCTTCTATACCAGTCAGGGCAATCACGGAGATGCGGGGGTGCTGCTTCTTGAAATAGGTGATGGCCTCCATCCCCTTAGCCTTATCGATATCAGTGATAATGACATCAATGACTAGGGGATTCTCCCCCTCACCGACCGTTTCAATTGCTTTCTCCCCACCCTCCACTTCAATCACATCGTACCCGGCTTTTTCAAGCATTTGACAAACCGTATTTCTGATAGCGGGATCCTCTTCCACCACCATCACACAACCATTCGAAGATCCGCTGGATCCAAAAAAGGACGATGACTTGGGAACTGCCATGAGATACCTCCTGGGAAGTTGAAAGATATTATTGCACTTGATTCACTTCAAAATATCATGAGGATTTTCTGGTACTGATGTTATCTTGGGAGTATACAACAAATTGGGGTACGTATCACAAGATCCTTGCATCCCAACAATGTGTCCCTTCTATTCGGTCGTAGACAGAGCACTACGGGTTTACCCGTGGGGGAATGAACCCTGTCCCTTCTATTAAATTGACAGAATTAATTAGAGTTAGACGCGATTAAAATGGCAATTCTGGTTAACGATAGGATGAGTCTTTCATTTAATCGAAAGTAAAGGGGTCGAATCGAAAGTAAAGGGGTCGGGAGTCTTTTTGTGGGGAATTAAGAGTCAAACGCAAATTTAATCTGGCTTAGCGAACAGAAATAAAATGGAATCAGATCTTTCCTTGCCATATTTTTTCCACTAAACTCCCTCCTAGAAGTTAAACATTAACTTGTTGCTTCTTGGTTGATGAATACTCCTGCCCATATTGTTGCCAATCTTCTTGTTTTAGCCCCCAAAGATAAACCAAAGTTTCAGTTAGTCACCGTGGTGGGGGCGCCCGTCCCTGTTTTACCAATATTTCTTTTTTGGGCAATAATTAGGGTCAGACGCGATTAAAATGGGAATTCTGGTTAACGATAGGATGAGTCTTTCATTTAATCGAGACTGACCTTAATTCTCGCGCTAATTTGCGCGCGCGAGTGAATCGCTGCAGGTGGTAGCTCGTCGTTTTGGGTGTCCCCTCACGGATCTCTCATATTCAACGGGCTCTCGAGAGTCACGGGCCCAGCCGGCGGCAAGCCCATGCAAAAAATGTATCAAGTCAAGTAACGATCCAACTTTTTTCTCCTGGCGAAACAGGATGCGGATCCACAATTCAAGAAGCGAGGGGAGAAGGCCGAGGCATTTTAATCAAACAAAGATTTTACCCCTATTCGCCTATTCACGCTTGAAAGAACCATGGTCGCCTCGATTGGCCCAGTGACCAGCCAGCGGCTTGGGCAACATCAATTTCCGGTTGACTTTGAACCTTCCCATTCAAAGATGGGAATCTTGGTCAAAGAAGTCAGCGCCCACCTCGGTGGTACCCTCAACCAAAAATAGAATACCTAATAAGGGCTTGTTAAGAAGGAACTGCCCTCATCCTTATTCGCTGTGCCCGCAGTGGCGGGGAGCCTAAAAATCAAAAAAATCCTTTAATTTTCATCATCTTTGTAACGTACAAATATAATGTGGTAAAGAGAAAGATTACCCTGGTTAATCCCATGGTCGCCATTTAAGATGAAAAAGCGTAGATGAAGCTAAAAGGACTTTCTTACTGACCTTCTTCCCCCGCATCTCATCTTAACGTTAGATCTTTACAGAGTTCAGAATAACTTTCGAGTCTGACTTGGCTGGTGCATAAAGCCGAAGCACACGCTGGCTTACCAGAAAATGATAGCCGAACTGGGATAGAGCACTATGATTTTCCTCAAAAAAAATCTATTCATTGAACTTGAATTCACATAATCTGGATATCGCAAAAGGCATGGGGCGTTTCCACACCACCCGGAGTCGAGAATTGACGCAGAACACCGGTCTGAAAGGCTATCGCTACCAACAAGCCCATCACAAGGCGGGTCTGCGGCACACGGAAAAGCCCAAAGCTGTGAAGCTGACTCAAGTAAACCTTCAATTTCAACCCAGTGGTGTACTTATGGTTTGAATTCGCCTCTGAAAACATTCCGGGAAAGGGAAGAAATCCCTCACCCGTATCCTTTGGTGGAAATACACGGCGGGAATCAATACTTTTTGGGTCTTTAAGACTTGGGTCTTTAAGAAAGGAACAATATGAGTCAAATTAAAATTGCAATTATTGGACTGGGAAATTGCGCCAGCTCTCTTATTCAAGGGCTGTATTATTATCGGAATAAAACAGCCG
>CAZKRH010000105.1:0-2035 GCA_964555115.1 uncultured Nitrospiraceae bacterium
CATGTTGGACCATGGACGTGTGAGGTTTCATGCCCTGAACAGGCATGGTTGGGGGTGTAGGGCTGAATGGGCCGCGGCTAATGGGCCACCGCTTTTTCCCGTGACTCCTTGGCGAGCCCTTCGGCGAGTTCGTACAGCAAGAAACACGACCAGTGCCCCGATGTACTCGATGCGGATCCCGGACGGTCCGCCTTGAGCAACTCAACCAGGAGCTGCTAGCCGTCCTCGCCATACATTGTCTTATTTGTGGTCATCACGCGTTCATTGGCAAGCCCATGGTTCGCCTGATTCGCAGACCTGAAATCCCTCAAAGCGTGAACACCAAAAAAGAAACCGTCAAAACCTAAATCCTTGAACACGTGTAGTCGTACATTCCCACCGCATTCCGCAATGATGTACTCACCACACCTCCGCGCGAACACTCAACGGATTGATGTCTAACTGACGCAATCCGCGAAGCAGGTGGTCGCGTGCGCTAACATTCCCACACAGTCGGACATGGCATTGCTCAACATTCGGGACCAGTGCCAGCAGCGGATCCAGCTTGACACGCGCTTCAGGAGCATCGCCAGCTTCTGCCACAATGATTCGCCCTTTGGATTCGTTCCAGTCTTCAGGCCATTCCCGAGTCAACACCGGATGATATTCAACATGCTCGGGAAAGGTCCTGCCTAACTCTAACAGCTCTTCATGCTCCATCAATTGCCGAGGATTTCGTACGCTGGCCACCAAGATAAACTTAACCCCATGGGACGTCCTCGTTTTTCCGAACCCCTGTTTCCGCATATAACAAATGTGAGAAAGAAAGGGGGTGATTCCCGTAGAAAATGCCAGCGCAAGAATTCTCATCGTGGGCCATTCGTCATCTGGTTCCAAGATCAAATTATTGGGTTCCACTTGTTGACTATTTTCATAAACGACGAGTTCCGCCGGTTGTTCTTTCACATCAACACGAACAGCAATCGTCTCTCCAGTCGCCAAAGCATGTTCGACAGCATCGGTTTGCCACCAGGGTGAGGTATCGGCCTTCTCTCGATGAGTGTCATTCACAATGGTTTCCAAGACCCGGGGTGCATCCATGGCGCAATTCGATCGCGTATACATTCTTCGCCGATACTTGCCCGACCGCAGCCCAAACGGCCGAGCAAGGAATGCACTTCCCGGACGCATTCTATCGTGAATAGGAAAAGCCCGCCCATCGACCTCATACGTCTTGGGAAGCGTCAGCTCGATTTTTCGAATCTCGCCTGGCTCATACGTATGAATCTTCGTAATCGTGGCTGGAACAAACAGCTCGCGTGGCGTCATGAACGATGGTGTTCCTTTCGAAAAGATTATCGCTTTTTGTCATAGAGCTTTTAGAGGATCATCCTAGAAACGGCAGTTGGGCGCAAAAAAGACGTGTAAGATATTGGTGTGCATGGTGAAATACAAAAAGTCGTGATCACCTCGGTGGTGATGAGACATTTTTGTATTTTATCAGACGCGCCAAGAGCTTGCGCGGACTTTTGTGATCCAACTGCTGATTCTAGGATCATACAACTTCTAAGTTCATCACAACATATGCTTTCCACTACTTCACTTGTTCCCTAAAGAAGAAGAGAGTAAAATCCCCATAGGATTGGTTACAATCTTTATCCTTATCACACGATAGGCGCCATCATGGTAGGTCCAGAAAAGCTCGAAGGACTTCCTCAACCGCCACATAACCTTCCACCTTCGAAGGCCGTGCACTCACGACAACACGTCTCGAACATAACCTCGGGCGTTCCCCACAACACAGACCCCGTTGAACTCTCACCGGAGAATACCGAATATCAACAGTTTTTAAAACGTATCGATCAAACGCCAGATATCCGCCCTAATCGCCTGGAAAAAATTCGTCAGGCACTCGAAACCGGATCTTACAACATCGACTCTGAGGTTGTAGCTGATCGGCTGATTCGAGAATCCCTGATCAATAACCTCGCGACGAATCAACCTCCTGACCCCAATTTGGCATAGCCGAACGCCCACCCTTTCCCCACGATTGTTT
>CAZKRH010000106.1:0-10674 GCA_964555115.1 uncultured Nitrospiraceae bacterium
TACGGTAGAACTTGAAGTACAGAACTTTTTCGCTCGTGTGATTCAACATGAAGTTGACCATTTGCATGGAAAAGTGTTCATCGATCGGCTTCCTGACCTTCATACTCTGACCCATTTGCGAGAGTATGAACAATTTTGGAATCCTTCATCCAAGCAATAAGAAGGTGTTGAAAGATTTTTGCGGACAATAAAGGAGTGGGAAAATTCTGGTAGAGCTATTTTAAAAAACTGGTCGTTGCAATGGTTGGCAACCAAAAATTTTCTGCAAGGTGTCTGAGAGGGATTTTTGTGTAAATGGTTTCACCACATATCCAGATACTCCAACATTCTCAGCTTCCTGTTTATGAATTTCTTCCTTGCGGGCGGTAAGCATCACGACCGGGAGGTCAGAAAGAGATGGGTCCGCTCGAATGGCCCGCAACATTTCAATCCCCGTCATTTCCGGCATATTCCAATCGGCGATCACAAGTCCAAATCCGCCTGATTTGACTTGTGCGAGCCCTTCTTTCCCATTTGATGCTTCCCGGATGTCCTTATAGCCAAAGTCTTTTAACACGCTTTTGATAATTCGGCGCATGCCATCGGTGTCTTCCACCACCAAAACTTTTCTGTCAAGATCTATTTCCGGCATAGATCCTCCGTTAGAGGATGGATACTACTGCAAACATTGCTCTCTGTCATTGAAAATTTACAATGAAGATAAACTCCAGTGCTGAAAATTTGATATCCATTTCATTTAAGAGTACGGGGAATCATTTTTTGCAATTTTCTTATAGTTTTATTATCGGACTCTCACGGGAAGAAATAGAACCAACTATCATTTTATTCAGCATCCTCGAGGTCACTCACATGGCTCCATACACTGGAATCAACCCACTTCGCACACAATTATTTTTTGGTGAGACCAGGAAGGTGACTGTGGAGGCCACGTCTTCAACTTTGACCCACTGATCAAATGGAGCATCTGGCATGGCGGCGCGATTGGCAGGCGTATCCATAATAGATGGAGCGATGGCGTTCACCCATATCCCTTCCTTGGCCACTTCTTCTCCTAACAATTCAGTCATGGCTGCAACTGCTGCTTTGCTGGCTGTATAGGCGATCATTCCTGATCCCGTTCGTGGTTCCAGTGCTGGACGAGCGGTCACATTGAGAATCCGACCCCCTTGTCCTTGAGTGCGAAAATGGCGAACAGCTTCCCGTGAACACAAAAAGGCGGTCACGGCATTCATTTCAAATTGTGTGCGGAATTGATCGAGCGTGGTATCAAGAATTGGAGCAAATAGGAACCCTCCTACAATATGAATGGAAGCCCAGAAGTTACCCTTGGCTGCTACATCGGCAAAAAACTTTGAGGTTAGGTCTTCTTTCGTTAAATCAATATTCGGGACCGCATGGACCAGTTGTGCATCAATTTTAGAAATGGTGTCGGCGTGGCGGGAGTGTTCACAGGGAACATGGCATGCCGCTCCCAATCCTACCAATTGACGAACGACTGCTTGGCCCAAAGCCCCAGCTCCCCCTGTGACGATGACCCTTTTTCCCATCAACGATGTTCCCATTGATCTTATCCTCCACAAAATTGAGTAGATGTTTGGTCCTTAGCTGTTCTCCACTCATTGCTCATGCATCATCACGGCGCGGTAGCGGACTTTGCCTTCCGCTAATCTGGTGAGAGCCGTATTAATTTCCTTCAAGGAATAGATCTCAAGTTTTGGTGTAAATTTGCCAGCGGCCACCAAATCAAGAATTTCCACCAAATCAGCACGGTGATTTTGAATGGACCCAATAATCTTGATTTGTCCACTGAGTGGAGTAATCGGAGGGACCTGGAGCATATCATCACTGAGAGCCATCGTGACCAATCGCCCACCTGGTCGAATACCATCAATAATTTCACTATTGTGCTTCAGGGAATTAGAGCAGGATAACACCATGTCTGCACCGCCTACAGACTTGAGTTCTTTTCCTGCATGATCTTTCACGACCACGACTTCATCGGCTCCCAGGTGTGTCAGTTCGGATCGTTTATTTTCCGTTCCCGTCACGGCAATGACGTCATGCCCCATGGCTTTGGCCATTTGGAGAGCCAGGTGTCCTAAGCCGCCCATACCCAAGATCGCCACCCGTTCCCCTGTTTGAGGTGTGGCATTGCGATATCCGCTCATGATGGTAAAGCCTGCACAAAAGAGGGGAGCGGCATACTCCCAGGAAAGGCCGTCTGGGAGCAGAGTACATCCCTCGGCTTCCGCAATCATCAACTCTGAGTTCCCTCCACCATTTTGGATCCAGGAGATATATTGTTCGCAATAGAGTTCGCGTTTTTTCTGACAATGCTGGCAGCGTCCACACCCTCCCTGGGTCCACGATACCCCTACGCGATCTCCAATCCGGAGTTTGGTGACGCCCGCTCCTAATTGGTCGATGACACCCACCGGTTCATGCCCAAGGACTATGGGCAAGGGCACTGGAAAACTTCCTTTCCACACATGAATATCCGTCCCACATAAGCCGGTGGCCTGCATACGGATACGAACTTGTCCTGGTCCGGGTTGAGGATCCGTCATGTCTTTGAGTTCAAGCGGTTGGTGTAATTCCGTTAACACAGCGGCTTTCATAGATGGATCACCTTTTTCTTGAGTAAGAAGTTATCAGCATGTGCGATTGACGGTCATTCGAGAAAGGGTGCGTGAGATGACAGGGAAAATCAATAGGGTCGTTGAACAAAACTTTTTTCACTTCAATCGAATATCGATGCCAGTCCTTTACTACATGAAAAACACTGTTTCAGGAACTTTGTGGTGGGTCCCATTGTTGTGAAGAGAACTGTTCGTCCAACGGTGTATGAGCAAGATGATTCACATAGTTACTCAACGTTTTCTGGGCCACGATCGTAAGAACATCAAGAATATGGCGTTTTTCATATCCTGCGTTCGTAAAGGCCAGGGTATCTTCTTGGGGAACCCACCCGCGATGAGTCACGACGGAAAGAGTGAATGCTCGAAGAGCCTCTAATTTGGGCTCCGACAAGGGTTGTTGAGCTCGTAATTCGTTCAATATGGTGACCGGCATTTTCACCATACCTGCCACGGTCGAGTGGGCTGCCACGCAATAGGTACATCCATTCTGGGTACTCACCGTCAGAATGGCAACTTGCTGCTCTATCAAGGAGAGTCCACTGTGTTTCATCGCCTCCATGATAGAGGAATAGGCTTGAAGGGCCGTAGGCGATTCTGCCAGCACCCCAAATATATTGGGAACAAAACCAAAGGTGCGTTCCACCTGTTCTAAAATGGGTTGGGATTTTTGTGGGGCGGTGGTTTTGGTGTGAATGGGAAATGACATTGGTGACTCCTTCGTGTGTGGGGAAATGTATCAAAAAAATAGTTCAGTCTTGTGGTGATGAACCCATCATTTTTAAAACCAGCGGCAAATTCCTGGCCAGGGACATGTGGAAAGAGACGGCTCTCAATTTCAAGTTTCCAGTGGTTACTGAGACGCCGCTCTGCCTCAACAAAAAGAAGAATCGACTGCATAATGTGGATTTCTTCTCTTGGCTTTTTATTGTTTCATGTTTTTCCTTTCCAACCGTGTCCTCAATTTGTGATAACCAGGAGGACGTAGAAAAAGGCCTTGTGGTTCTGACATGCCAGCATCAAAGTATTCATTTCAAAAAAAATCTGACAAGATGGTTAATTTAATGTAGGGCAGTATAATACAACCATACCCAAGGAGGTCCTATAGGGAAATTAGATCTCTCCCTGAAGGTGTTAGTTGTTGAAGATATGTTAAGTATGCGGCAGATTATAAAAAATGTGTTGCTCGATCTTGGGTTCAAGGATATTCATGATGCTCTCAATGGACAAGATGGCCTGGAAAAACTAAAAACTGGTGGCTTTGGCCTTATCATTTCTGATTGGAATATGCCGGTGATGACGGGGATTGATTTGTTGCGAGGCGTTCGGGCGGATCCGGAGTTGAAATCGATTCCGTTCCTCATGATCACCGCCGAAAAGGTTCAGACCAATATTATTGAAGCGGTTCAGGCTGGGGTATCGGGGTACCTGGTGAAACCCTTTTCCCCGGACACTCTTGCTGAAAAACTCACCACGATTTTAGCTAAATCCTCATAAACCTATGATCGTCCAAGTAGCGACGTAAGTTTTGAGGCGGTGCCCTCCAATGGTTTCGACAGATCAGTTCCCACCCATTTTGCCATCCTGTAACAACTGCGAAAAAAATAGAAGTGAAAGTTTGTGTAGTGTATCTGTACAAGTCAATTGAGGGAATAGGACAGTTGGTTGCCGTCCTAAGAATTGTTCCCTGCAATAGTCTCAGGTGCTTTTATCGTGAATACGGAGAGCGGCCTAACACGTACTTATCATGGGAGCAACCTCCTTGCACCACTCTCAAATTACTGTGAAAAGAGTTACTTGATCCGGCTACGTTCATATAGAGCAGGTTTCCAAATTCCCTATCACACCAGACCGTGATACCCATTTCTCCAGCCTGATGGGAAGCCAATACTAAAAAACCCCGATGGAGCAATTTATTCTGTGGTTGGGCCAAGGGATCACCATTTCCGTTGAGGTTTCCAGCAGCCCACCCCAAAAGAATGGCAAGTATCAGAATGCCAATGATTTGAACGTGTGTTCGGTGCCTAGTGATGTTCTCCTATCGCGTCTGTCTCATCCTCCGGCAGATTTTTAGATGTGGAAATTCTGCTTCTTTCCAACCTCTTTCAGTTGTTCTGAAAATGAAAATTGGGTGTTCCTGTTCATAACAAAATCTAGGATGAATTCATCTAGCTTCTAAAGCGAACGGCTTCCTCTGGTTTGGGAGGAAAACCCCTGATGATTAAAGGCTTTCGCTGAGTGATATTTCTATCATGACGAAATTTATCCCGATGTCTAGTCCCAATCTCCCTTCTTGTCGCAGTGAGGGTATAAGGGACATGTGGTGAAAGTTGGGAAAAGTAGTCTGAGAAAAAGAATAGGTGGTGTTGATGAATTCGAGTGAACGCGAATGCCAACGAGGAAAGGAATAGAAAGAATTTTGTGTGATAGGAACGGGTGGTTAGGGTTTCAAAGAGGGATTTTGGGAGGACTTGAAAGGTCTTGAAACGAAAGAATTCGCCGGTTTCCTTCTGGGTCAAATTGAATCACCATTTCAAGAGTTGTCCCTTTGGGGATGTGTTGCAATTTCTCAAATTGGGAAGAATCAGTCGGGTGGACGGCTAGTGTGGCATCACCTAGCACCATGCCTCAACCATCATCAAAGAGGGGGCGAGCATCTGATCGCTGTTCCCAGTTTAACCATATAATTCGTTCTGTAGTATCGATATATCGGAGGGTTCCTCGAATGCCGGTTGGTTGTTGGAAATTAAGGATATTGGGCAAGAAGGTATTGCGTGGGTGGGGTTCTGTCTCAAGCCCAAGAGTCAGGGGTGGGAGTCAGAAACTTACAAGGAGTACGATGAGACCCATAGGAAGTGCAGTGTCACCTTTGAACATTTTTTGGGGTTGAGCCATTTTTATTATAAATGATGAGGGCAGCAAGTCGTCAGAGAGTGAGACCGTATTATTTATTAACCCACGATCTGAATTGAGAGAACAAGGGGAGTTGATGTTCAGGAATGGGAGAAGGAATTGAGGGAAGAACAGACTATCTCTGATGTTTGACCATTTGCATGGCCACTTGATTTTTACAAAATCGAGGGAAATTTTCCATTTTCATATAGGGTGTTAAGGGTTTGTCCTTTTCCCGGAGAATGTTCTTGAGGGCAATGCCAGGTGTCTCATCATTGATCCACCCCGTGACCGTAAATCCCACACTGCAGGGACGCCAGAATTCACTGGCAAAGGGCAGGGGATCGCTGCCGGGAAGAATTTGGAGCCCTTTTCCGGTTCCTTGGGCGAATTGATGCGGATAAGGAAGAAACGATGGCCGCCCGCTATTATCACCCAAGTAAAAGTCCAGAGAGGATTTTTCCTCTAAAAGTTCTGTAAGAATTTTCCCCCGCTTACCCCACCATTTTCCAAAACCCCATGGAATGACGGAGATGCCGCCAGCATGTTGGACTAGGTCCATGGACTGCTGAATCGATTCTCCTTCCGGAAAAGTCGCATCAGTCATAAGAGCGAGAACTTCCAACTTTTCTTTTGTCACGATTTGACGGCCAGCGAGAATGAAGAGTTTGGTTCCAGTGTGCGATCGGGCGATTAGCGAATAACTTTCATCGGTACGAAAAAACCTCCATCGATCAGAATGGCTGGTCTGCAAGTATTGGTTTTTCTCGGCCATTGATTTCAATGATTGAAACCAATGATCCCATGAGGATTCGGTTAATAACATCATGCCGGAAAAATTATCATGAGCTTGGTGGAGTTGGGCCTGGGCTTGGCAATTGGCAACAGCAGAAGAAAAGAATTTAGGTAAGTCAAAACATTGATGAATATGGACATGGGCATCAACAATGAGAAAGGACTCCCGCGTTTCCCGGTTAATGACTTTTTGAGAATGTGTTGGAGTGTGGAGTGTGGAGCCTGAAGAAGTCATCCTGTATTTCCTATCCAAAAAAATTCACTAGAGCATGAGTTATATCGGTAAAATGAGGAATAATCTAGAGATAACGCGATATTGTGGGTAATTATGTCATCAATTCATGAGGGGGATAATAGGTTTTCTTCATTTGCAACACAATGTTCATAATGGAAAAAATACAAGAGAAGGGTTGGGAAAGGGAATAAGAAAATAGCAGAGGAGAATTATTCTGCGAAAGAGCTTTCGGCTTCTGGATCTTTCCCTGTGCGGTACATGATTTCTAGCCGGCGGGTTTCTTCGTTTCGGCGGACACGTTCATCCACGCACAAATTCACGACGGCATTCCAAAAAGCTGCCTCGGCCATACAGCCTTGCTCTAGCCGTTGATCTCGGAAATTCCCGGCAAAGCAGGTGTAATCTTTCAGCTCAGAGTCGGTGAAATCTCGAATATACTGTGAGAGATCGGCTGCGACTTTGCTCATAATCCCAACCCCTTTTGTGGCTTTTTGAAACAGGGCTGCCTAAAGACCCTTCGGGCTATCTTACCGGACTATATCGGAAGGAAGTGGGATAGAACTTAATACTCCCCCCTAGGTGTTTCATTGACTGTGCAGGGTGATCACAAGAGGCTCAGTGTGCAGAAACTCTTTGAACATTCATGGGTTATGTCTGAAGTGTGGCCGTGAGTCAGCGCGTGGTTAGGGAGTTATCCCTCAAGAGTCAAGAGCTCAGGGCGAAGGCCTTGTGGGGAAATGTGAAGACGAGCAAGGGAAATGGGTAGTGTAAAACGGCGGGGTCCGGCGCTTCCTGGGTTTAAAAGGGTTTTCCCTTGAACATGCTGAATGGAAGGTCGATGGGAATGGCCGGCTACAACACAAGAACAGGCAGACGAGATAGTGGCCAAATCGAGGTCGTGGATATTATGAAGAATCCAGATTTGACCTTGGCCGGTAGTAATAACCTGAATGTCTGGGATGTCCTGAGCCCAGGCTTCTGAGTCATTATTACCTCGAACCGCCACAATGGGGGCAATTGTTTCGAGTTGCTCAAGGACCTCCGGTTGGCCAATGTCCCCAGCATGAATAATGAACTCAGCACCTTGCAATGTGTCCAGAGCTTGAGACCGGACAAGTCCATGTGTGTCTGAAATGACTCCAATGAATCCATGGGCGGGAAGGTCCAGCGTTGAAGTGTGGGTGACCATAACTATCCTGGCGATTGGAAAAACCACACACCTAGGGTAAGCACGGCAATAGCCAGGGCGAGCAACGCCAAGACCATGGTTTTTTTAATAACTCGCTCAAGCTCACGAAGTTGTTTGGTTAATTGATCAATCAATTCTAATTGGACGGAAAGGGTTCGATCAATTTCGGCAAAGCGAGCCTGAAGGTTTTCAGTTTCGTCGGTCTTTTCTTGTTTGTCGGTCTTCAGTTTGTTAATGGTCGACACAATATCAGGAATACTAGGTCCTACAACTCGAAACAAAAATGAGAGGACCGACCAGGGAATCGCCATGCTATGTCTCCCTTCTTTTAAGAAAACGTTTGTTTCCTATCCTAACGGAATCTGGTGACCTTGAGAAGGCTTGATTCATTGAAGAACCAACGAGCATTGATAAAGCTTCACCGACACGGAAATTACTAGGTTGTGAATCCCTTCTTCCTCTATTATCTTTTTTTAGGTCTTGAAGTGGAATGCCTCATAGGAGAAAAAGAGGGAGATATCCAACATCCATGAAAAACTGTTCTTGATGAACCTGCCATAGGTTTCATTCAACATCCGGTTCTTGCTCCATTCATCAGGTTTCATTTTGCTCCTGTTGGGAACTCATGGCACAATGGCGTTCCTTTCATTTTACATGGCTCTTTACAAGAGGAAAAAGAGGAATGGAGCCTTATAGTATAGGGAGCCATTTAGTCTTATACGCCATTGGATCGTCATCAAGGAACCAAGATTTTTTGGGAATGACGGATGTGATCATTGTGGGGGAGGCGTCTTTGACCAAAAGTACCATACTCTTCAATAGTTTTTTACTAAGGTGTTTGGGCCATTACTCTTTTGGGTAATTGGGTTTGTGATGGGCCGAGTGGTGTTGGGGGGCTAATAGGGGTGCTCCAATTGGTTGGGAAATCGAAGGGCTTTTGCAAGGATAGCCTGTTCATGTTGTCAAGGTTGAGAACAACCAACGTATTCGTAACGTCTGTCGGATTGGTTCATGACTCAGTGGAGAAAGCATGACACCAGAACTAGAAGCGAAATTGGCAGCCTGTCCAACCCTACCGAGTCCGCCTATTGTGGCCATGCACATCTTGGCCCTAGCAAGAGACCCAGATATTGAGATAGAGGAATGAGTGAACGTGATCTCCACAGATCCTGCCTTGGCTAGCAAAATTTTGCGAATGGCCAATTCTCCTTTATATGGTCAACAAAAGGAGGTGGAAAGTTTATCAAAGGCAATATTGGTGATGGGACTGAATTCCTCAATCTCGTTGGCTCTATCGTTTTCGTTGGTGAAATCTATGAATGCTGTGAAATCTCATAGCCTTGATTATGACCTATTCTGGCGGCGAACCTATCTGGCAGGGGCTACCAGTCGGATTCTTGGGAATGTGTGTGGAACGTGGAATATTGAAGAACTGTTTATCGCGACTCTTTTACAAGATATTGGAATGCTAGTCTTGGACCAAGTTTCTCCAGGATTATACGAGGAAGGATCACTGGATCAGACGCAAACTAGACATTTGATCGCTCATGAACAACACATCCTGGGGGTTCATCACGGGACTGTCGGAGGATGGCTCCTGGAACAGTGGAATTTGTCTGAACGCCTGGTCATGGCTGTCAGGTACAGTGAGGATACGAATCAGATCCCACCTGATTATCCGCAGGCGATTTTTATTCGCTCGGTTTCCTGGTGTGCGCTTCTGGCAGAGTTGTTTCTGAGAAATTCTAAAGGACAGGATTTAGACGATCTCGTGATATTGGGTGAACAATGGTTGAGGTTAAAGCCCGCGGATGTGAGTGGGATTCTCGAAAAGATGGATCAGCAAATACCTGAGATAGAAAATTTGTTCGATACTGAACTTCGAAGTACCTTGAATGCCGAATGGCTCATCGAGAGTTCTCGAGAAGTATTACTCGATCGAAGTTTACAGATTACGAAAAAAGTGGAGGAGCTTGAAATCTCCAAATCGAAACACGAACCCGATACCCAAGCATTAGTAGACGCCAGTCGTCGAGATCCACTCACGGGTTTGGTCGATCGAACGTCCTTAGATAATATTCTCATAGAGCTTTACAAAAAATCTGGAGTGACAGGAGAACCGTTGAGTGTCGTCTTTGCCGAGGTTGATCAATTTACGGAAATGCAGGATGAATATGGACATGATGTGGGAGAGAAGCTTCTGCCAGCAGTGGCCAAGGTGTTGACCAATCATGTGCGGCCATCGGATGTTGTGGGGCGATTTGGAGGAAATGAATTTGTGGTCTTGTTACCCAACACAACCGTGAGAGGGGTTGAGATAACAGCCTTACGCCTTCTGGAAGCTTTTCGGGAATCCAAAATTGAGGTCGGTCTTGAGAATGAGTTGGACGTCAGTCTCCCTATTGGTGTGATCACTCATGGAGAAGACCAGTATTTTATAAATGGCAATGATCTTGTTCAAAAAGCGGGTCAGGCGATGTTTGCAGCGAAGTCTAAGGGGGGCAATACTTGGGTGGCGTTTACCCCAGACCTCTTTACCTCAGGTACCCCGTAACGAATTCCCTCTCCGTATCTCCATGTTCCCTGAAGATTGATCAAACGCAAGTTTTTTCCGCGATCATGAGTGAGGGGCTAGGGCATTGGTCCTATCCAACCTGACAGGAAGCCGGGGAAATAAAGTGGTCGCTCTCTAAGTGTGTGTTACCGTACATCCTGAAATACAGGCCTTTGGGATAAAAGGGCTGGGGAAATTCGACGTCTTAAATAACTGTACAAACCCGCTGGTCATTTCTTGGAGATTTTCACACGGGGTTAAGGGGCTACGTTGATGTTGGATACAGTTCTCTTGAGTTTCTATAATGTGGACCGATAAAGTTGGCTACAAGGTGCAAAAGGCAAACCACTCGTAAGAGTGGGACGCAAAACCA